>DASPVG010000042.1:0-19342 GCA_035622455.1 Terriglobales bacterium | reverse complement strand
AGCGGGCATTGGCGCTTTGATCGGTGCTCTCGCCGGCGGCGGGAAGGGAGCTGCCATCGGAGCCGCTGCTGGCGGCGGCGTCGGCGGCGGGGTGCAAGCAGCAACCAAAGGTCAGCAAATCAAGCTGGCCTCAGAAACGGTGCTGAATTTCACGTTGCAGGCCCCGGTCACGGTGATTGCCACCTCGCAAGGGCCGAATGCCGGGCGCCAGAAATTGGATGCCAATCCGGCCAACGGCAATCCACCGAGTGCGAATCAGTCCAATACCAATCCGTAAGGGCTGAGATGAATGGCTTGCCGCAGGTGGACTTCGAGCTGGATTTGTGGGCAATAATTAGGTTGATCCGAGCCCCCCTCTAGACAATATTGGCAGAACCTGCTGGACGAAGACGGTGTGCCCGTCGGCCTATACTCAATCGAGCGGAGCGATACCGTTCGCGTCCTTTGCTTTCAACGGCTTCGAAACTATCGTTCCGCTGGGCATAAACTTTCGTACCCACAGGCCCATCGGCCAAGCACCGTATAATTGAGCAAAATCGGCAGATTCTCGACAAAGGTGGGCACAATTTTAAGGTGGACCCTGGGCTATCAGTGGCGATTTTCGCACTCGGGCTGGCGTTTGGCAGCTTTCTGAATGTCTGTATCTACCGGCTGCCGCGGGGGATTTCGGTCATTCACCCGCGATCAAGCTGTCCGCACTGCCTGACACAGATCGGGTTTTATGACAACGTTCCCCTGCTGAGCTGGTTCCTACTCCGGGGCCGCTGCCGCCATTGTCGCAAGGCGATTTCGCCAAGGTACCTGTTGGTTGAACTTCTTACCGCAGTTCTTTTCCTACTCTGTTATGCCCAATTCGGACTCACCCTGTCCGCCTTGAAGTGCTCGGTTTTCGGATTTTTCCTGCTCGCCCTGATTTTTACGGATGCAGAGACGCAGCTTTTACCCGACAAGCTGACCATACCGGGCCTCATCCTAGGTCTTGCGTGCAGCTTGGTCGTTCCTGTAAACGACGTCGTCTCGCAGTTCTACCCGGCCTTGGCTTCGCCCGCATCGTCCACGTCCTGGCGCCTGCTTTCGTTTCTCGACTCCTTGAGCGGAGCCGCGGTGGGAGCGTCCTTCATTTACGGCGCCGGAGCGCTCTATCTGCGCGCGCGCGGGGTAGAAGGGATGGGATTGGGGGACGTCAAGCTGATGGCCATGGTCGGAGCTTTTGTCGGCGTGCGACTGACGATCTTCACGATTTTCGCCGCGTCGCTCGCGGGATCGCTGTTTGGCCTCTGGACCCTGTTGTCTATCTGGATCAAACGCACGCGACGAAGAATCCTCCGTCATCACGAATCGCGCCGCGAAGCTCGGAAGCGCGCCTGGGCGTCAGCAGCAATTGCATTGCGTCATCTGCCCATACCGTTCGGCGTATTCCTGGGTGGCATGGCAATGGTCGCGTTTCTGTGTGGCAACCGCTTCCTCCGTTTGTACTGGAGGTGGTTCTGAACCTGCGCGGCATTCTCAACGGTTTTGTTCGACAACGCGCCTTGGGGGGCAGGAATAGAAATAAGGAATGCGGATGTCGTAACTATTTTTCAGGCGGTCCGGGTGGTGACGACCCCTCTATGGTCCTCCCCGGCCCCTGTGGTTTTCATTTGGCTGCCTCGCCTGACAGGCGGGGTATTCAACAACTGGAGCGAATATGAAGCGTATCACGCACCTTTGGCTTGCAGGAATGATTCTGGCAGCAGTGGTAGTCCGTCCCTCGAGCGCCCAAGATTCAGGTGCTCAAACGAAGGATGCTCAAACTCACGAGCAGACCGCGAACCCTGGCGATCAATCCCTGGGCGCCATAGCCCGGGCTGTTCGGCAAGATAAGAAGGCACAGGCTGCCAAGAAGTTCGATAACGACAACCTGCCACGGGAGGACAAACTCAGCGTGGTAGGACAGGCGCCCGACTCCGGCGGTTCATCGGCTTCCGCCGCTGACGGCCAGGATGCAGCCTCGGGTGAGTCGAAGCCCACGCAAGCAAGAGCAACGAAGGGCCCTGCAACCCAACCCGGAGAATCGCCGGATCAGCGCCAACAGGTTTACGATCAGTGGAAGGATAAGATTTCGGACCAGCAGAACCAGGTCGACCTCCTTAAGCGCGAACTGGATGTCACACAGCGCGAATATCGCCTGCGTGAAGCAGCCATGTACGGCGATGCCGGAGAACGTCTACGCAATCAAGCTCAATGGGACAAGGAAGATGCCGAGTATAAGCAGAAAATAGCCGACAAGCAGCAGGCGCTCGACGATGCCAAGCAAAAAATGAGCGATATACAGGAGGATGCCCGCAAGTCCGGTGTCCCCACTTCCGTACGAGAGCCGGATCAGACCTCGTCGCCAACTCAGCCGTAGCTTGGAACCGGCAAAGTTGGGCCGCTGACCGCCGTCGTTTCTCCGTGCTTTCTGGTTGGCTCGCACGCGAATCCCGATCGAGGGCCGATCCTCAATCGGGATTTGAGCCCGGCAGGCTGCGGCGCTGCTTTCTCGAAGCCCCCTAGCTCCCGGCAACTCGGCCCGCACTTCATTTTCCGTTTGTTCCTCCCATGCCATCTGCACTGGACGGGACCGTAGGGTGACGCGCTCGAGGGTAGGTGGAAGAATCTCCGGAGTCCCAAACTTTCGATCTCGAAGGATTCGAGAAACTTACTCTAGTAGAATGAACGGCGGCAACCAGATCTCCTGGGAACGGCAGTTGGTTTTTCATCTGAGCCGCACTGGGGTTAGGCAAGCGATTGGGCATTTGCGACCGAACATTGCGCTTGGTGGCTTCCTGGGCCGCCACAAATTCTCGCTGTCTTCAGAAGGTACTATGACAAAGCTTCTCCTGGCGACTTGCGTGGTGCTGTTCATGACCGGCTGCACTTCGCAGCCCACCCAGACCGCCCAGCCCGAGAAACCTCAGCCCAAAGGCCCGGAGTTGGTGACCGGACGTGTGGCCTTTCAGAAGATGTACATCGCTGCTCGGAGCTGGGCGAGCGATGCGCAGCCTTTCCGTTTGCAATCGGAAATCACCGCAGATTCGAAGGGCCAGGACGGTAAATCCGACCTGTGGCAAGC
The DNA here is from genome assembly GCA_035622455.1 of Terriglobales bacterium. Classification (GTDB taxonomy): domain Bacteria; phylum Acidobacteriota; class Terriglobia; order Terriglobales; family Acidobacteriaceae; genus JAFAGX01. Next base: position 16,248 of record DASPVG010000042.1, on the reverse strand, counting down.
CTGGTTTGCCTCGCCTTCACGGCGCAGCGCCAAACCCTTCGTGTGGTCGGGGACGGACCTTCCCGATGCCCCGTCGCGTGGTGTGAATCCTGGCACGGAGGACAACTACAGCCCGAACAACTCTTCCACGCAAGTGTTTGACGCGGGTTTTCTGAAACTGGACTCTGGGACAGGCGGCACTACTGGCACAGAACAACCGGCCAACGCATTCGATGTGGCACAAAAGCACGGCGGTAGCGCCGTGTTGAAGAAAGCCCCCGACACACCGGTCTTTTATGTGCTTGATTGGAGCCATGCCAACAACGAACTGATCTGGCACGTTATTTACGGAAGCAACCGTGACGAGGCCAAATTGGCAGTCGCCGTCAACGCCAGCACCGGCGACTTCATCCGCGTTGAAAAATAGTTCGCCGCAGGGCATGGTCACTGATCCCAACCGGGAGGACGAATGCGAACCCTGAACGGCTTATGTGGTCTTGCCGTACTGCTGAACAGGCTTCATCTCGCACATGCTGTCCATCACTTCTCTGCCGTCGCTTCCCAGGAGGGCATCGAAGGCCCAGTGGCGTGGCAGCGGCTGGGTGGGTGGGGATCGTTCTCGTTTCTCGGTGGCTGTCTCCTGCTACGGCGCAGCTGTTGATTCGCTTGAGGTCACTTCGGCGCTGCCTTCGATGAGGATTGTTTCCCGGCTGCTTCCAGCTTCTCTAATGCTTTCTTCGCCTGCTTCGAGAAGGGTCCTTCCGGCAGGATTTTCAGATACTCGTGGTAGTGGACGATTGCCTGGTCGGGTTGGCTCAGCTTCTCGTAACACTGCGCCATCTTGAAGTTGGCGACGGCGTCATTTTGCTTGTAGTCAAGCGCATCCTGATAACGAGCCAGAGCCGCCTTGTAGTTCTTCTGCTTGAAGTAGTAGTCACCGACCTCATCGTCCTTTACTGCCCGATAGGGATTCCAGGCATGCATCTCCCCGACATCGCTGGCGGCATCGCCAGGCAGGTTCGCACTATTCGAGTGCTCCTTATCATCATCTTTCGGGGGAGTGAGATCGATTCTCGTGTCCCGGCTCGAACTCTCTCCTGCCTCCGCGCTGCGCTCGCGAGATTTTTCACGGTCTGACTGAGAAGGGCTCTGGGGCGGCTGGGAGTTCGAATCGGACTGCCCCTGCTGTTGTGCAACCAGGACCTTGACGACACAGCACAGTGTCAGCAAAACGATAAACTGACGCATACAAAATATTTTACCCCGGTCGACCGCCGGCAAGGCGATCGAAGAAATGTCCGGCTGTCGGCATCGGCAAGGTTGTCGACGGCGAGAGCGAGGACCCGGGTGGCATTTCCCCCTTAAGACTGGACCGAGAGTGCTGTCCTTCAGCGATCGTTAGAGCGCCCTCCCCTCGGGCAATCAGCAAGGCGAGAACCCAAGAAAAAAGCCATTCAGGGGGAGTGAATGGCCTTGGGTGATAGTCATCCGGCAAGAGCGCAAAAGTCGCTTACACTCCCGGCGGGTTTGTGTTTTGAGCCGCTGGGGTTGTGCCTTCCGCGCTATTGGTCATCAAGCGCACGTCCACGCGTCGATTCTTAGCACGTCCCTCGCGAGTCTTGTTCGAGTCAACCGGCTTGTCCTTGCCCAGGCCGATCAAGTAGATCTTATGCACGGGAATATTGTGCTCGGAAGCCAGGTACTGAATCACGGAATCCGCGCGACGCTGGCTCAATTGGTAGTTGTAATCGGACGGACCGGTGGAATCGGTTCCGCCTTCGACGGTGATGATGTAGCCTTTGGTGTTGGTTACGTTAGTGGCGAATTGGTCGAGAGCAGCTTTCGAATCCCGGGTAAGGTTATCTTTGTCGAATCCAAAACTCACCGACGTCTGAGTTACTACGTGGTAGTTATCCAGATTGGCGACCGTCGTCGTGAGCGTATCCACGCGCCGCGTAGCATTGTCGGCAAGGGTTTGGGCCTGAGTGGCCGTCTGCCCGGCAGCCAGCGCTTTTGTGTTCGCCTCCGCCGCCTTGTTCTCGGCCTGCTCGATTCCCGCCTGCGCTCGCGCGTCGACGTCCTTGATGTCCCGTGAATTCTTGGCCGTCATGTCATCCAGTTCGTTAGTCTTGTTGATCAACGGCGTTGTCTGTTGCCGTACGTAATTCTTGGTGGCGCAGCCGACGCCTGTTGCCATGGTCAGCGCCAACAATACGGTTAAGGAAGTGCGAGTCATGTCAGAAAGGCTCCTTTTGTTTTCGCAATCTCGAAATCCCTGGTATGGGTCCACACTGGACGTGTCTTGCTCCGAATCCACTCTGGGCATTCCCCTGCGTGATTGAGCACGAGAACTGCCAACTGCTCCAAGCCCCGGACTCTCAATTAAACTGTTGATGCACAGGAGGATATCTCGAGTCAGCCGATTACCGGCCGTTTCGATTGTAGATCAAAGCGATACGCCTTGAGGAAAATTTATATGGTGACAACTCTGCTTCCACCTCCCCTCCATCCTTCCACGAAAGATCCTTTCGAGAGCCACCTCATGATGGAGAGACCGTCGCTCGCGATCCCCCTCCACGGCGTTGGGTCATCGGGCACCGACTCCGATTTGGATAAAATACTAGCTACGCCGACAGATGGATCTGCTCGCGAAAATCCGCACCATCCCTAACTCTGCCGGGGTGTACCTGTACAAGAACGCCGCAGGCGAAGTCATTTATGTGGGTAAAGCCAAGAACCTGCGTAATCGGGTTGCCTCTTACTTTCATTCCGGGCGAATCGAAGATGCCAAGACCGGCAGTCTGCTCGGCGAAGCTTGTGATGTTGATTACATCGTGGTGGCCAACAACAAAGAGGCTTTGGCACTGGAAAACCACCTCATCAAGCAAAAGAAGCCGCGGTATAACATCCTTCTGCGCGACGATAAGACCTACCCATACGTAAAATTGACCTTAGGCGAGCGCTTCCCTCGGGTCTATGTGACCCGGCGGTTGAAGAAAGACGGCAGTTCTTACTACGGACCGTACTTCCCTGCCAATCTGGCCTATCGTATCGTCGACCTGATCCACCGGCATTTCCTGATCCCTTCCTGCAGTGTAGACTTAACCCATTTCCATCCCCGTCCCTGTCTCGAGTACTACATCCGGCGCTGTCTTGGCCCCTGCGTCGAAGGGCTCACCACGCCAGCTTCGTACCAGGAAGCAGTGCACGACGTGAAGATGTTTCTCGAAGGCAGGCCTACGGATCTGGCGCGTTCTCTTCGGGAGCGCATGGCTAAGGCCGCCGAAAACGAAGAATACGAGCGTGCGGCCAAATATCGCGATCTGATTTCTACCGTCGAGCAACTTGCGGAGAAGCAGAGAATCGCTGCCGCCGAAGGCGACGACGCGGATGTTTTCGGCTATCACTATGAGGACAACCGGCTGGCAGTGAATCTTTTCCACATGCGCCGTGGCCGTGTGCTCGATCGTGGCGAATTCTTCTGGGAGGAGCTGCCCCAATTTACGCCTGGAACTGCTACCCTGGCCAATTCCCCTGAAGCCAACGCGTCTGGTTCGGCACCTGATCTCTCCACGAAGGATCGATCGCGCCATCGCTCTCCGGAAGGCTTTGATCCGGGAGAATTCTTCTCTGCCCTGCTGAAACAGCTCTATATCGGACAGCCTTACCTACCCCGCAACATCTACGTTCCCGTAGACTTTGAAGATCGGGAGGAGCTCGAAGACTTGCTCTCGGAACCTGTGCCGGGGGGAACCCGCACGACCCGTGTTCATATCGTAGTTCCGCAACGCGGAGACAAGCGCTCGCTGATCGACCTCGCCGGCAATAACGCCAAGCAATCCTACGATCAGCGATTCCGGGTGATGAAGCCCAACCAGCGGCAGATTCAGGAGGCCTTGCAGGATGCCCTGGGCCTGCCCGAATTGCCCCGGCGCGTCGAATGTTTTGACGTGTCGCACATTCAAGGCGCCGAGACGGTCGCCTCCCTGGTGGTCTGGGAAGACGGCCGCATGAAGCGGTCGGACTATCGCAAGTTCATTATTCGCAGCGTGGACGGGGTGGACGATTTCGCTTCCATGCGCGAGGTCGTGACCCGGCGCTACAAACGCTTACGGGAGGAGAAAAAGGTGCTGCCCAGCCTCATTCTCATCGATGGTGGTCTGGGTCAGCTGCACGCCGCTGCCGAGGCGCTCGCCTCGCTTGAAGTGATCAATCAGCCCCTGGCGGCGATCGCCAAGAAAGAAGAGATCATTTATGTCTTGGGGCTGGAGAGCCAGCCGGTGGTTCTCGACCGTCACTCCCCGGTGTTGCACCTGGTGCAATCCATCCGTGACGAGGCCCACCGCTTCGCTGTGACGTTTCATCGCAAACGCCGCCAGATCCGCGATCGTTCCACGGAGCTGCTGGACATTCCCGGCGTGGGCACGCGTACTACACGGCGCTTACTCGAACACTTCGGCAGCGTTCAGGCGGTCAAGCACGCCGATGCCGCCGCGCTGTCGGCAGTGGTTACTCGCACCCAGGCTGACGCGATTCTCGAACATTTCCGTAAATGAGAACCTTCGGACCTCGGCCGCTAGCATCGCGGTGGATGGTTCGGACTTGGAATTCTTCGTCCGAACTGCCAAAATCCTGTCCCATGAGACTTGCAATCCCTGTTCTTTCGATCGTGATCACGTCCTGGCTTGCTTCGACCCAGACTGGCGAGCTTGCCACCGCTCAGGAGAAACATCTGCGCAATGTCCGACAGCTCACCTTCGGCGGGCAAAACGCCGAGGCCTATTTCTCGGCCGACGGAAAGAAGCTCATCTTTCAATCCACCCGGGATGAGCTGAAATGCGATCAGATTTTCACCATGAACACGGATGGCTCCGAGGTTCGCATGGTCTCGACGGGCAAGGGCCGCACCACTTGCTCCTACTTCTATCCGAATGGAAAGAAGATCCTTTACTCCTCCACCCATCTGGCCGACCCGCAATGCCCGCCGCGGCCTGACTATTCCCGGGGATACGTGTGGGCGGTGTATTCCGGCTACGACATTTTCACCGCCAAGCTCGACGGCTCCGATCTCCGGCAACTCACCCACACCCCGGGCTATGATGCCGAGGCAACGTTCTCGCGCGACGGCAAGAGAATTGTCTTTACTTCGATGCGCAATGGCGACCTCGATATTTATTCCATGGATGCCAGCGGCAAGCACGTGAAACAGCTCACCAGCGAGCTCGGCTATGATGGCGGACCTTTTTACTCACCCGATGGCAGATGGATCGTCTATCGTGCGTATCACCCAACCTCGGAAAAGGAAATCAGCGAATACCGGGAGTTGCTCAAGCAAGACCTGATTCGACCCACGACCCTGGAGTTGTGGATCATGCGGGCCGACGGCAGCGCCAAGCGTCAAATCACGCATCTCAATGCTGCCAGCTTCGCACCCTCGTTTTTCCCCGGCGGCCAGCGGATTATCTTCTCTTCCAATGTGGGCTCGACCGGCGGCATGGGGAATTTCGAACTTTATGCGGTGAATGTCGATGGCAGCGATTTGGAGCGGATCACCTATAGCCCGGGGTTTGACGGATTTCCGGTTTTCAGTCCCGATGGCCAGAAGCTGGTCTGGGTCTCCAATCGCAATGCCAAAGCTGCCCATGAAAGCAACATCTTCATTGCCGACTGGGTACCTTAGCCTCGGGGCGAGCCTTCGATGCGCTCAATGGCAGAAATAGGAAAGCCGCTCGACCGCGTCACTGGTAAAGCAAATACTTCTGCCGAAGCTGCGCAAACTTCTTCAGCGCTTCCTGCCAATCTTGGGCGATGCGCCGCGGCTCCTCTCCCTGGGCCAGCGCGTCATAGACTGCCCGATTCAGCAGCAGTTCGCTCATTCGCTGCATATGAAACTGCTGGGGATAGAGTTTTTTGAGTGCCGAGGCCAACTCAATTCCCAACTCCGGAGCGTCCAGGGCATTGCGCTCGACGAGCACGAGATTGACTCCTTCGCATTGCTCCCCGGCGTAGTTGCTGGCGGTAGGCGTGAAGCGCAAGGGAACAAAGCGCACTCCGGAAATTTCTCTTTCGTTCAGATAGCGAGCCAACTCGCGGCCGTTGATCCAGGGAGCACCCAGGACCTCAAATGGAGTGTCGGTGCCGCGGCCCACCGAAACGTTGGTCCCCTCTACCAGCGCCACTCCGGGATAGAGCGTTGCGGCCGTCAGGCTGCGCAGGTTAGGCGAGGGATTTACCCAAGCAACTCCGGTCGAGTCGAACCAATCGCCGCGCATCCACCCTTCCATGGGCACAACCTGCAGGCGGGCATGGATTCCTCGCTCGCTGTTGAACATCTTTGCCAGCTCTCCCATGGTCATGCCGTGCCGCACCGGGAGCGGAAAATAATTCACAAAGCTTTCGTGCCCGGACTCTGACACCGGGCCTTGCACCAGCGATCCAGTTACCGGATTCGGCCGGTCGAGCACGATGATGTCAATACCGGCCTGCGCTGCAGCTTCGAGAAAATATCCCATGGTAGTCTCGTAGGTATAGAAACGAGCACCTACGTTTTGAAGGTCGACCAGCACGGCATCGAGACCCTTGAGGACGTCGAGCGAGGGTCGGCGTGCGGCATCACCCGCTCCATAGACGCTATAGACCGGAATTCCGGTAGCCGCATCCTTGCCATTCGCAATTTCGGTCGAGTCCAGTGTTCCTGTGACACCGTGCTCGGGACTGAAGATTGCCGCTAGCGAAATGCCCGGCGCTTCGGCCAGTACGTCGATCGTTCGCCGACCTTCGGCATCCCGCCCGGTCTGATTGGTGAGCAGCCCAACTTTCCTGGTCGAGGCAGTTCCCCGAATCTGCTCCCAATGGTGGGCCTCGAGCACATCGATTCCGACGGTGACGGTTGCATTGCGCGACGCCATCCGCCTGGCGGCAGTTTGCGCCTCGTTGTAGCCGGTAATGCTCTTCCATCGCATCAGTTCCTTTTCCGGTGCGGTGAGGGTTAAGGCAGCTGCCACAGCGGTTGCAATTTCGCTGCGCAGCGCCAGGGCGCTTCCCTTCCCACGAGGATGAACCGCGTTGGTGAGCAAGATGATGTAGGTTCGGGTTGTCGGATCAATCCACAAGGACGTTCCGGTGAAACCGGTGTGTCCAAAGGATCCGACCGGCAACAGTTCACCGCGATTCGACGAAAAGGAGGAATCGATGTCCCAACCGAAACCGTGTAGCACGTCGGCGGTTGGTGGCTGTTCGGGTGTCGTCATTTTCTCGATCATCAGCGGCGAAAGCACCTTTCCGCCAGCAAGCAGGAACTGGGCAAATTTCGCCAGGTCATCCGCGGTAGAAAACAACCCGGCATGCCCGGCAACCCCGCCCATTCGCCTCGCCGTTGGATCGTGCACGGTTCCACGGAGCATTTTGTCGTGCTCGTCATATTGTGTGGGAGCGATTCTCGGCAGCCAGGCCGCCGGCGGTAGAAATCGCGTGTGCGTCATGCCCAGAGGTTGGAAAATATTCTTTTCACAGTATTCATCCAGCCTTTTCCCCGATACACGCTCGACCAGCGCCCCGAGAACCACAAAGTTGACGTCGCTGTAGACAAACCGCGATCCCGGGGGGTCCGTGAGCTCTTCGGCAAAGGCCATGCGGAAGGCCGTATCCCGTCCTTCCCACGGTCGGCTGAGGTCAAGCTCCTTGGGCAACCCGGAATCGTGGGTGAGCAGTTCACGAATGGTGACGTCTTCTTTGCCGTTTTGCGCGAACTCCGGGATGTACTTTGCGACCGGATCATTAGCGCGCAGGGCTCCTTTCTCGATCAGTTGCATCACTGCCGTCGTCGTAGCCACGACCTTGGTCAAAGAAGCCACGTCAAAAATCGTGTCGACGGTCATCGGCTCGCGCCGCGGCTCGAGCGAACGGTATCCGAAGGCCTTGCGGTAAACCATCTGGCCATCGTGCGACACCAGGAGAACCGCGCCCGGGATCTCATTGCTCTTGATCGCATTTTCAACAATTGGGTCGAGGACATTCAGGCGGCTTGGAGAACTCGTGGTAGGGTGAACCGCAGTCTGGGCCGGGGAGACGAACCGGGTGAGAACAAAAAGCATGAGACACGGTGCCACCCAAGACCGTCTGCACGAAGCTGGATTGAATCGCTGGATGAGCCCACTTTACACAAGCCATTGCGGTTGCTCAACCGAATAGGGAGAGCCTGACGGCGAAGGTAACCTCCGGACCGCTGAATCACAAGAAAGACAAGGTTGATCGTAGGCTGACCTCTCGCACTCAGGCGCTCGATCGAGCGGAGATTCTGGACCCGGTCGCATCAGCCAGGAGGCCGATTGTTTGTCGCTTCCGCACATCAGTGTCCGGGTGCGAACAGATGGATCCGTCTTGCTTCCACCAAGGTATTCCCTTTCTCTTTGGCAACCAAGGAGTTACCTCGAACTTCGAATTGGCAAGAGTCTTGCATTGCGAGAAGGTGGAGGAACTCGCCTGCGCCGGGAGCGAGTAGGAGGACGAACCGCAATGAGTGGACTGCTTCAAGATCTCCGTTTCGCGCTGCGGCAGTTTGGCAAGAGTCCAGGTTTCACTTTTTCGGCAGTTCTGACCCTTGCCCTCGGTCTCGGAGCGAATATCGCGATCTTCAGCATCGTGAACGGAATCATTCTTCGCCCACTGCCTGCCCAGGACCCGCAGCAGATCGTCGTCCTGGCCGCCGAACAGCGGGACGCGCCGTTAGGCGTCTACTACCTTTCCTATGCCGAACTGATCGACCTCCGCCAGCAGTCCAACGCGTTCTCCGACCTATTTGCGTACGGAGTTGGCCTCGAAGGCATGAGTGCCGATAACCAGGCCGATCATTTCCTGGCCAGTCATGTAACCGGAAACTACTTCTCCGCTCTGGGTGTGAAGCCGGTGATCGGACGCTTGTTTCTACCCGGAGAAGGTGAGACCCGAGGTTCGGAGGCGTTGGTGGTCCTCGGCTATTCATACTGGCAAAAAAGATTTGGGGGCAGCCCGAAGGTGATCGGGCGGCAAGTGCTGATAGATGGGAACCCGGCGACCGTGATCGGAGTGGCCCCGAAACCATTCCATGGCACGAGTTTTGGGTTGGATATGGATGGGTACCTTCCCATGAGTATGGCGGCGTCGACCGATCCAGACATGTGGAGCGGGCGCACGGATCGACGTTGGGTTGTATTAGGTCGTCGCAAGCCCGGCGTGTCTCTGGCTCAGGCGCGAAGCTCGGTCCGACTGGTCGCCGACCGTTTGGCAGAGCAGTATCCTGCCACAGACAAGGGGATCTCGGTCGACGTTATTCCGGAGAGGCTCTCCCGTCCCATGCCTCTTCCCAACAACCTGGTGGCGATTATCGCCGGATTGTTTCTGTTTCTCGCCGGGGTCGTTCTCCTGCTGGCGTGCGTCAATGTGGCTAGCATTCTGCTGGTTCGTGCTACGGTGAGAGAAAGTGAAATGGCCATCCGCGCTGCCCTGGGGGCTAGCCGAGCGCGCCTGATCGGTCAAATGCTCAGCGAAAGTGTCCTGCTCGCCCTGCTGGGTGCAACCGCCGGCGTCGCCCTGGGAACACGCGCCAGCCGCTGGATCTCCGATCTCCGGCTGACATCGATCCTTCCCACCAGCGTGGACTTCGGGCTTGATTGGCGCGTCACGGCATACGCCCTCGTGGCTGCGCTGGTTGCCGGTGCGGCGGTTGGGCTTTGGCCGGCCTTGCGCGTTGCTCGTTCCAATCTCAGCCAGGCAATCCGGGAAAGCGGACGCAGCGGGTCCGGCGGCGTGGCACGTCAGCGCGTTCGCAATATCCTGGTGGCCGGACAGATTGCCGGATCCCTGATGCTGCTCATCATCGCCGGCCTGTTTGTGCGCAGCCTCGAAAGCGCACAGCACATGTATCTCGGCTTTGAGCCCGATCACGTGCTGAACGTAATTGTCGATCCGCATGAGGTCGGCTACGATGAGGCGCGGACTACCAATTTCTATCGCGAACTGAAAGACCGTGTCCGCGCCCTGCCAGGAGTACAATCGGCAGCCCTCGCTTACAGCATACCCATGGGTAACTATGCAGAAGCGGGCGGGGTGACCATTGAGGGACATCCCACGCCTGCCGGGGAACAGCCCCCTGTCATCATGTTTAACGCCGTCGACCCGGATTATTTCCGGACCTTGAAGATCCCCCTCCTACGCGGCCGAGGTTTCCTGGCAAGCGACGATGAGCATGCGCCTCAGGTTGCCGTTGTGAACAAGACCATGGCGGAACGGTTCTGGCCCAACGAAGATCCAATCGGCAAGCGATTCACCACCGAAGAGGCCAAAGGCATCTGGCAGGTGGTGGGGATGGCGCAGGATGGGAAATATGGAGTGCTCGCCGAAGATCAGCAGCCCTATTTCTACCTCCCGCTTGGACAACACTTCCTCTCCCTGCGCGCGCTCCACCTCCGCACCTCGATCGCTCCGGAAAGCCTGATGCTCGAGGTTCAGCGGGAGATCAAGAATCTGGACCCTGGATTACCCATCTTCTCGATTCGCACCATGAGTGACTCGCTGTCGGGAGCGAACGGTTTCATGATTTTCCGCATCGGAGCTCTGCTCGCCTCCTCGATCGGATGCATGGGCCTCACTCTGGCCGTGGTGGGCGTGTATGGGGTTGTCGCATTTGCCGCTAGCCAGCGCACGCGGGAGATCGGAATCCGTATGGCACTCGGGGCAAATGGCATGCAGATGCTCAAGCTCGTGCTTCGACAGGGAGTCCGGATCGTGCTCGCCGGGGCCGCCGTCGGATTGCTCGTCACATTCGGCATCAGCCGGGCCATCGCGGATCTGCTCGTCGGAGTAAGCGCCACCGATCCCTTTACTTTCATCGGCGCGACCGTGCTCTTGGTGGTGGTGGCGCTCTATGGGTGCTACGTCCCAGCCCGTCGGGCCCTGAAGGTCGATCCCATGGTGGCGTTGCGTTATGAGTAGCGATGCCAGCCGCCGAGGCCGTCGCTGGACGTCGATCAGGCACCTCTTGAGAGCATCCATCAGCGCCGACCCGCCTTTACCCAAACCGTGAACTTTGTTATAACCCGAACATAGGACCAACTTCAGCTTTGCCGGAGAACCTGCCGAATCGCGGTGTTCGAACCATGCCGCACTTGCCGACTCCCGCCTACCTTAACCAGGACACGGTTTTCCAAAAACCCTTTGATCTCCTCCGCAAGGCGATCGCAGAGCGCGCCTTTCCCGCCGCTTCAGTGGCCGTCACCTGCGCCGGTAAACTGGTCTGCCTGAAGGCGTTTGGCCACTTTACCTACGAGGCGGACACTCCCGAAACGACGACCGCCAGCATCTTCGACTTGGCCTCCCTCACCAAGATCGTTGCCACGACCGCCATGGCCATGTTGCTTTACGAACGCGGCCTTCTCGACCTTGAAATGCCCGTGGTCTCCCTTCTGCCAGAATTCAAGACCGACGATCCGCGCCGTCAGCAGGTCGCCATACGCATGTTGCTCGATCATTCCTCGGGACTGCCGGCCTACGAAAAGCTGTTTCTGAGGGCCAAAGACCGCGATGCGCTGATCTCCGCTGCGCTGACTGCCCCCCTGGATCGGGCTCCCGGCGCGAAGGCCGAATACAGTGACATCGGCTTTATGGTTCTCGGATTCGCACTTGAACGGCTTGCTGAAGACGTCCTCGATCACTTCTGCCGGCAGGAAGTTTTTGGTCCGTTGGGCATGTCGCACACGACTTTCGATCCCCCCTCCCACTGGTGGGCGCTGATTCCGCCGACGGCGGATGACCGGACATTTCGCGAGCGCATTGTTCAGGGCGAAGTGCAAGATGAGAACGCCAGTGTGATGGAAGGCGTCGCCGGACATGCCGGGCTGTTCGCCACCGCCGAAGACCTCGCTATCTTTGCTCACGCGATGCTCGAGGGAGGTCGTCCCATCCTTCGCCCCGAAACCCTGGCGCTCTTCACTCGCCGGGAATCGTCTCCTGGTGCTTCACGTGCCTTGGGCTGGGATACGCCATCGTCTCCGTCGCAGTCCGGCAAGTATTTTTCCTCCCGATCGTTCGGCCACCTCGGCTACACCGGAACCTCACTTTGGATCGACCCTGACCGGCAACTCTCGGTCGCCTTGCTGACGAATCGTACCTGGCCGGATTGTGCCAACCAGGCTATCCGGCAGGTGCGGCCTGCGTTTCATGACGCCATCATCGAAGCGCTGGAGGCGGGCCGGTGAAGCGCGCGCGCGAAGGCACAAGGGTGGGAAAACTGCTCACCGAGCACAGCAACCCCTCGTCCGCCGATCTGGACCGACTGTCTTCGCTTGCCATCGCCCGCATCATCAATCGGGAGGATGCCAAAGTTGCCCCGGCAGTCAAGGCTGCTCTGCCCGAGATCGCTAAAGCCATGGATCTCATCACCGCCGCCCTCAAGCAGGGGGGACGGGTCATCTACGTGGGCGCCGGTACCAGCGGCCGAATCGCCGCGCTCGACGCGGCGGAGTGCCCGCCCACATTTAACACGGACCCTAGAACCGTTCAGTTCATCATCGCCGGCGGCCCAAGAGCCCTGTCCGCTGCAGTTGAGGCCAACGAGGATTCGCGTCGATTGGGCCAACGGGAACTCGCGAAGAGGAATCCCGGCAGCAATGACGTCGTGGTCGGAATTGCCGCCAGTGGTCGCACTCCATTCACGATTGCGGCAATCGAATACGCCCGGCGGCACGGCGCCAAAACGGTGGCGGTCACCTGCAACCGGGCGTCGCCACTGGCCCAGGCCGCGCATCTTGCCGTCGTGACCGAAGTCGGCCCCGAGGTGATTGCCGGCTCGAGCCGTATGAAAGCAGGCACCGCGCAAAAGATGGTGCTGAACATGCTTTCTAGCGGCACGATGGCCCGGCTTGGCTACGTGTACGGCAACTTGATGGTCAACGTGCATCGGAAAAATCAGAAGCTGGGCGAACGCGCCATCACCATTCTCGAGCGGGGCGCAGGAATCGACAGGACTCGCGCCCGAAGACTGCTTCGATCAGCCAGGAACAGCGTACCCGTGGCATTGATTATGAGAAAAGCTAAGGTCGGGCAAAGCGCTGCCGCCCGTGCCCTGAAGGCAGCACAAGGCAACGTGCGGCAAGCGATTGCCCAGGCCCATCGGGCAAAGGTCTAGAGCTGATAGGATCTTGAAGGACGGGTAATGACTCCGGTCCAATCGGGCGCATCGCCCGCAGACTACAAGGAGCTCGGCGTTGGGGCATCGGTGTCAGCCCCGCTACCGCTCGCCCACTTGGCCGTACCCTTCCGATTACCGCCGTGCAATCCCCGCAAGCGTGTTCCCGCTACAATAGACACCATCGCAGATAGAACGTAATTGGTCGGGCTTCGACCGTCGACATTGACCTGGGATTTGAAGTGTCTATGGACAAATTCGTAATTCGTGGCGGTTACCCGCTGCTTGGCACCATTCATGTCAGCGGAGCAAAGAATGCGGCTCTTCCCGCCATGGCTGCCGCTCTGCTTAGCGATGAACCCGTCATCTTGGAGAATGTTCCCCACGTTCGCGATATTGAGACCACACGCAAGCTCCTCTCCGCCATGGGCGCCGAAGTCGAGCTCGGCTATGGTCGCGCACAGCATCGCACGACGATTTCCTGTCGCAAGCTCACCTCTCCCGAGGCCGCCTACGAACTGGTCAAGACCATGCGTGCCTCAACCCTGGTACTCGGTCCGCTCCTTGCCCGTTGCGGACGGGCTCGGGTCTCGTTGCCGGGCGGATGCGCGATCGGTGCGCGACCGATCGATCTCCACATCCGGGGTCTGGAGCGACTGGGGGCCGCCATCAATCAAGAGCACGGCTACGTGGAAGCCAGTGCCAAACGTCTGAAGGGTGCGGAAATTGTTTTTGATAAGGTGACCGTGACCGGAACCGAAGACTTGCTCATGGCTGCCACCTTGGCCGAAGGCGAAACCGTCATGTTGAATTGCGCCCGCGAGCCCGAAGTCGTGGATCTCGCCACTCTCTTAAATAAAATGGGGGCGCGCATCGAGGGTGCGGGGACCGCCACCATTCGCATCCAAGGTGTCGACCGGCTGCGGGGTGCCAAGCATCGCATCATTCCCGACCGCATCGAGGCGGCAACCTTCATCATCGCGGGCGCCCTCACTTCGGGCGACCTTAACATCACGGGCTGTGAGCCCAGTCATCTGGAGGCTCTGCTGGACAGGCTGAGGGCAGTGGGGGTGAGAACCGCTCAGAGCCAAGAATCAGTTCGGGTGATGGGTGGCAATCCTTTGCAAGCCGCGGACGTGGTCACGGAGGAGTATCCCGGCTTTCCGACGGATGTGCAGGCGCAATACATGGCTCTTGCCACGCAAGTGGAAGGCACTTCAAGCATTACCGAGAACATCTTCGAGAATCGCTTCATGCATGCCCAGGAGCTCGGGCGCATGGGAGCAAACATCAAGATCGAAGGCCGCCGCGCGGTTGTCCGCGGCAAGTCCCCCTTGAGCGGTGCCGCGGTCCTAGCTTCCGACCTGCGTGCCTCGGCCTCGCTCGTGCTGGCTGCCCTGGTCGCCGACGGCGAAACCATCATTGATCGCGTGTACCACATCGATCGCGGCTACGAAAACATCGAAGAGAAACTGCGCGCCGTCGGAGCTCAAATCCGGCGCATCGGCGAAATCCTTCCCAGGAAGGCCATGGCTCCCGCCGTCCGCTAACTAGCCGTAAGTCAGCATGATCGGCGTCAAAGGCAGCTGTTGTCCCGATCGTCCTCGATTCGAGCTTCCTGTTCGCCAGGAAAACCCCTAGAATCAAGTGTTCTCCAACTCCGGCGCAACATATTTGTTCCGATCGAGTTCTTATCTTCGAGGCATTGAAATCTGGCGCTGAGACGCGAAGGAACGTCAACCGGAGGGCTTCGAATGAATACCACTCGCATAACCCGCTACTTGCTTACCGCAGTTCTGATCGTGGCGTGCTCAGCGGTCGGGTCAGCACAGGTTTTTCTTTCCGTCAACTTCGGGCCGCCTGCTCTGCCGGTTTACCCGCAACCGGTTTGCCCGAGCGAAGGCTACATCTGGACGCCGGGGTACTGGGCATGGGGGCCGTATGGCTATTATTGGGTGCCCGGAACGTGGGTTCCAGCGCCCCAGCCTAGCCTGCTGTGGACGCCGGGCTACTGGGCTTATGGCGGCGGTTTGTATTACTGGCATCCCGGTTACTGGGGTCCGGTCGTCGGCTTCTATGGCGGCATTCCCTATGGCTATGGCTACACCGGGGCCGGTTATTACGGCGGTTATTGGAGAGAAAACCATTTCTACTACAACCAAACCGTGAACAATGTGAACGTCACCAATGTTCACAATGTCTACAACACGACGGTGATCAACAACAGCACCAATGTTACGAGGGCAAGCTATAACGGAGGCCCCGGCGGAATCGTCGCTCACCCCACTCCGGAACAGGAAGCCGCAGCCCAGCAAAGGCACGTCGAGCCAACTCCGCTACAGATCCAGCATGAAAACGCGGCCAAGGAAAATCCTCAGTTACGCGCATCGGTGAATGAGGGACGGCCATCGATTGCGGCGACGGCGCGGCCCGCTGACTTCAGCGAGCACGGAGTGGTGGCGGCGACTCAAGTCGGTGCACCATACCGGGCTCCCGAGAATCGTGCCACGTCTGCGATTGACGCAGCCCGCCCGGGAAACAATGCGCGACCGGAAGCGGAAGGCAGCAATGCCGCATCGCCCCGGAACTATGTGCCTCGGCCGCCGAGCAGCGCAGGCCGTGACAGCGAACCACGGCCGGAAGCTGCGCCGTCCGCAGAAGGCACATCTCGCGAAGCGGGCGCTCCACGGAGTATCCCTCGGCCACCGAGCTCCTATCAGTCTGGCTCATCGTCGCGGGTAGGCACCATGCCTGACGCTGCGACTCCCCACCCGGATAAGACGCCCCGGGAAGAGAATGTCCCTCGGCCCGGAAATGCTCCTCGGCCGGAACCCTCGCAGCCGCGGGAAACCAGTACGCACCCGGAAAATGCCTCCCGGCCATCCTCCGGGTCTCGGCCGCAAAGCGGGTCGCCCTCTCAGCCTGCAGCGCAGCACGAGGCCGCGCCGCACCCCCAGGCCGCACCCCGGCCAGAATCGGCGCCGCAAGATCGGCATGAGAATCCGCCGCAACGATAGTTTCACAAGGTTCGAGGGGTTTCACGGCTCATTCGAGGTTCGCGGATGGCGGGCTCGCGTGACATCCTGCGCCCGGCCCTTCCACCAGCCACC
>DASPVG010000041.1:0-12147 GCA_035622455.1 Terriglobales bacterium | reverse complement strand
GTGTCCGAAAGGGGCCTAATGGACGTTTTTGGACGAATTGGCATGAGCCAAAACAAAAGGGCTCAACGGGATAACTGGGGTGGGAGATGGGAATCGAACCTGCCCGAAACGTAATTGCAGGGACTTACACGCACGCGGATGGCATCCTAAGGCACTCTAAGGCATTCATGTTTCTAGAGAATGGTTGCCACTGGTTGCAAAAATCGTCGGTACCCGGTAGCGGCCAGGTGAGCCAACTGACGACTTATATGTATATTTCAGTTGTCGGCGAGTATCGTAGGTCTGCTGCCATTGCCTTCCCACAACAGGTAAACCGTGACATTCTGGTTGGCTTGAAGTGTGGCGGTTACATCGCCGCAATTTGAATCGAGTCCGCAATTGAGCCCCACTAAATAAATGTCATACGTGTTCGGGGAAAAGGTAATGTAAGTTGAAGCGGAACCAAAAGGCACGTTCGCAATGGTGGGATTTCCGCTCGGCTGGGTCCCGCTCACCACAATCCACGCTGGCATACTTGGCACGTTGATAGAAACGTTTGCGACCCGAAGCTTGACGGAATTGGCTGCAGGTGTGTCGTCATCTTGAAATAAAAAAGCGCCGATGGCAGTGCCGCCGACCGGGCAGAAGACAATAGTGTTCCGGGTGTTCGGTTGCAAGTTCAGATTCTGGAACTGCGACGGAACGATGTTCGTTGAACTGCCTTCTTGCTCAACCACGAGATTGACGCCCCCGGATTTCACGGTCACATACTCGCTAAGAGCGGTACAGACGCCGTTAACACAACTTGAATATGGAACTGAACCAGCGGATGCGCCGCCAATGGTGACGTTTAAGGGCGAGCCCCAGATACCGTTGACCACCCGCAGCATGGCCGACTGACTGCCGCCGGAGCATCCAACCGCGCAACCCCATGCACCAAATATGATGAGCAGTACGATGCGAGTGGTTCTGTCGTTGAACTTGAGAACTCGCATAGGTCGCTAAGGAGTCTCGGGAATCTTGACGTACATCATAAGTTTACAGCGATAGGTTTTAGATAGCCATCGTGACGAGCACATCCCGTAATTCCCGCGTGTCGCTGGCTCGCGTCCCCAAACCTGTCAAACCCGGCCTGGCGATGCGAGATCTCCGTTTCGAGCCTGGCAGGTCAGGGCCCTGGGTGAATTCCGCAGCCTAGAGCCAGTAGCGGTGACCACGCCCGGGTACAATGGTAACGTCGCAACACCAGGAACCGTGATCTTTAGGTTTGGAAAACTGGGATGCGCTATATCTGGCCTGCGCTTTGGGCGAACGTCTTGTTTTCCGTCATGAACTTGGCTACGAACCGCGCGACGGTTGCCAGTTTCTCGAGGTCTGCAGGCGTAAAGTCGGGGCCAGCGATGGCCGGGCGGGAAGCCTTACGGGAGATTTGGATGACACCGAGAACCTGTCCCTGGGGAGTAGCAATGGGAGCAGACATCAGCTTCTGAATGGTTTGCCCATTCAGTCCGCCATCACCACCGGCCTTCACAAATTCGAAGATGCTGAAATGGTTGACTTCGGCAAAGCGATTGAAAAGCTCCGCTTTATTGCCCTGTGCGGTGCGTGCGGCGACCGCCGAACTGGAAATTGGAATCGCCCCCGCGGCTCTCAGCTCAGGAGGAAAAACGAAGCTCAGAAGTTGTCCGCGAAGCTCGAGCAGGGCAACCTCGGTTTGCTTAACCTGAAAGATCTTGGCGATCACTTCACAGAGTGATTCCGGGCTCCGCTCCTTCCTGAGGAGTTGTTCGATCTCGTTCACCCCCTGAGCATGAGGGAATCAGGTAGCATCTCGCAAGTAACTAACGTGCATAGGCTTAACCATTCTCGCCCCAAGGACTTGGCGAGCGAAGTCACCGGCGAGAAACGGGGTAAAACGCCCCAGCATCCTGCTTCGGTGCCGCTCCGGATCGGCTGCTTCCGATCTCCGATCCAAGCACCCCGCTTCGCTCCGTTGCTCGATCGCCATGGCGGGAGCGCCCTGGGCTTCCGCTCTGCCGGGGAAATGTCACGCAAGCGGTCCGTGCTCGGCTTCGAAAATCCTGGGCCATTTGCGGCGGAGCCAAGGCCTCAGCGGGGCCGTGCTATCTTCGGAGTTGATGCAGCGTCCACTGATCCTAATCCTGTTGCTCGCTTCTTTGACCCCGGTGTTGTTGGCCAGGGAAAGGTATTCGCTCGCGCAACCGATTCATCTTGATCCTGATGGCCAGAAATGGGCGGAGAGAACCTTGCGTAAGCTCTCGCTCGAAGAAAAAGTCGGCCAGCTTTTCATGATCTGGGTGCGCGCCGAGTTCCTGAACCTGAACAGCCCGCAATACCTCGAGCTCCGCGACCTCATGCAGCAGTATCACATTGGTTCGTTTGCCATGACGGTGCGTTTCGATCCGCCTTTCCTTTACCGCAACCAACCCTATGAGGCCGCAGTGCTGCTCAACCGGTTACAGCAAGACTCAAAGTTGCCCTTGCTGGTCGCAGCGGATTTTGAACGCGGTGTGACCATGCGCTTGCAGGCAGGAACGGAGTTTCCCCATGCCATGGCGTTCGGCGCGGCGGGAAAACTGGAATATGCGGAGGCGTTCGGCCGCATCACCGCAGAGGAAGCGCGCGCCATTGGCGTGCATTGGAATTTCTTTCCCGACGCCGATGTGAATTCCAATCCGGCGAACCCGATCATCAACACCCGTTCATTTGGAGAAGATCCGCAGCAGGTCGGAGATCTGGTGGTGGCCTACATTCGCGCCGCCCGCGCCCACGGGATGATGACTACGGTCAAGCATTTTCCGGGCCACGGCGACACAGCGACCGATTCTCATCTCGGCGTAGCCGAGGTAAGCGGCGATGCGGCTAGGCTCGAATCGGTCGAACTTCCTCCGTTTCGACAGGCCATTCAGGCGGGTGTCGACGCGGTAATGGTAGCCCATGTGACCGTCCCTTCGCTTGATTCCCAACCGGATCATGTCGCCACTACTTCTCCCGCCATTGTTACCGGCCTGCTCAAAGACAAGCTTGGATTTCAGGGTATCGTGGTGACCGATGCTCTTGATATGGCGGCGCTGACTCACCTCTATGGCAGTCATGTGGGACGGGCGGCGGTCGACGCGCTCAAAGCCGGCAACGATATGTTATTGATTCCCGCCGATCTCGAGGGCTCCTACCGCGCGGTTCTCGAAGCCGTTCACAACCGCGAAATCTCCCCCTCCCGGCTCGATCAATCCGTGCTTAAGATATTGAAAGCAAAGGCTGCTTTGGGACTCAACAAGGCGCGACTGGTCGATCTCGGGGCTTTGGACACGATCGTCGCGAAACCCGAAAATCTGATTCTCGGTCAACAGATCTCCGACGACGCCGTCACCCTGGTGCGAGACAGCGGTAAGCTCCTGCCGCTGAAACATTCGGGAACTGTCGCGGCGGGACTTCCGTATCAAAGAGCAGCAGAGGTGCGCGACGATACGGTCGCAGTGATTTTCACCGAGGACGTTCGCCAGGACACTGGCAGGGTGCTCGAGCGACAGATTCGCACCCGGGTGCCGGATGCAAACGTGCTCTACGTTGACTCGCGGATCGCGAGCGCCGTGACAGAAGAAGTGCTCGCGGCAGTCGATCATGCCCAGGTTGTAGTGGCTGCGGTTTATGCCGTGCCCACGGCCGGGAAGATGGTAAGAGGTTCGAATGGACTAACCAACTCGGTTGGCGTCTCCGACGCCAGCCGAGTGCTGCTGGGAAAGATCTTAGACCATGCGGCGGGAAAGACGGTGATGCTGGCCATGGGGAACCCCTATCTGGCGCAGGACTTTCCCTCGGTCGAGAATTATCTGTGCACCTTTTCAAATGCCCCGGTTTCCGAGGTTAGTGCGGTGAAGGCGATCTTTGGCGAAATTCGAATTCATGGTCACCTGCCGGTGACCATTCCCAACATCGCCGCGCGCGGTGCCGGCATCGAGCGACCTGGGCAAGTGGCAAAAGGAGGGGCCGATGTTCATCCCTAAGGTGCGAGGGCATAAAAGCAGGCTGATGGTAACGATGGCATTGCTCGGCTGGCTTGGTCTTGCCGCTTGCAGCGTCAGCGTCAAGGATCACGACAAGGATGGTAATAGTAAGGTAGACATCGACACGCCCTTTGGGGGAATCCACGTCAACGAGGAGGCCGATGCACGGGAAACCGGCTTGGACGTGTATCCCGGGGCGCGAGTCAAGCCCAAGTCCAGTGACGGAGACAGCAAGAGTGCCAACGTAAATATCTCGAGCGGGCTATTCGGCGTCAAGGTGGTTGCGGTTGAGTACGAATCGGACGACGCCCCGGAAAAGGTTCTGACATTCTATCGGGCGCAGCTGAAAAAGTACGGCGCGGTCGTCGAGTGTCGCAGCAACCGGCAAGGTGCTGACCTGAACGTGAACACCGGGGATGCGAAGTCCCGGCCAGTCAGCTGTGAGGGCGACAATCACGGCAACGTAGTCGAGTTGAAAACGGGAACCGAAGATAATCAGCATCTCGTGTCGGTCGAGCCCGATGGCAAAGGCTCCGATTTTTCGCTGGTTTACATCCACGCCCGGGGCAAGAAACAAGGTTCAATCTGAGGGCGCGCGGTGGCCGACCCTCTGTGCGATCGGGGTAGCTTAGCTGAATCTCTGGGGCGTGATCGATCTCGCCAACGTCAAGCGGCGCTTCCTTGCACGGTCATTTTCTGTCCTGTACCTTGAGAAGCAGTGGAACATCCCTGTTATAAATGCGGCTCTCCGGTAGAGGACGGGACCGCCTTCTGCCGGCAGTGCGGTGCTGCCCAAATCCGAGTCGCGAATGAAGAAGTTCGCGCCTCGGGTGAACCGGTCGAAGTTCCGACTCCCTCTGGACCGGTCGTGGCCGCCGGGATCCAGTGGTCCAAGGCGCTGCCTTCGGCGGCGCTGGCCGGGTTGATCGCCGCCGGGCTCATGCTCATCCCCTTAGGAGCGTTTGGCTTAGGGATGATCTCCGCCGGGGTTCTGGCGGTTCTGTTTTACCGCCGTCGCCATCCCGGCGGAACCCTGAGCCCAGGCATGGGCGCACGCCTGGGAGTGGTCAGCGGCGTCCTTGGATTCGGAATTTTCGCCGTCTTCATCGCCATTGAGATGCTGGTTTTCCACAATGGAGGCGAATTACGAGCCACTCTGCTCGAGGCGATCGAGCAATCAGCCTTGCGGACCTCCGACCCGCAGGCCCAACAGATCGTGACCTACCTCAAAAGCCCGCCCGGACTGGCCTTGTTCATGGCGCTCCTGTTGGTTGCGACGTTCCTTCTGTTTCTGATCTTCTCCAGTCTGGGTGGCACCCTGGCGGCAACCCTCCTGCGGCGGAGAGAAAGATCGTAGATTCCCACGATTTCCGCGTGGTTGGCTTGCTCACCGATGCTTCACCCGCGTATCATGCAGCGTTTATGACTCCCCGACCTGCTCCCCGTCCTAGCAACCTGCGAGAGAAAGCCCAGCTGATGTCTGCCTCGGAGATTGAACGCACTCTGGTTCGTCTGGTGCACGAGATCATCGAGAAAAATGACGGCGCGGATCAGTTGGGAATTGTGGGCATCCGGCGTCGCGGGGTGTTCCTGGCTCAGCGCCTGGGGGAGATGATCGCGCGCATCGAGAAAAGCGCGGTTCCAGTGGGTACGCTCGATATCACGCTGTATCGCGACGACCTCTCAACCGTCGGCCCCAAGCCGGTGGTGCAACCGAGCGAAATCGGATTCTCCATCACCGGGAAAAAGATCGTGCTCGTTGATGATGTGCTCTACACCGGACGAACCTGTCGTGCGGCTCTCGATGCACTCTTTAGCCAGGGGCGGCCGAAAGTCGTGCAGCTGTGCGTGCTGATCGACCGTGGGCATCGGGAATTACCGGTCGAGGCAACTTTTATCGGTCGGAAGGTGCAGACAACGGAGCAGGAAATCATCGAAGTCAAGTTGCGCGAGCTGGACAATGCGGAAAAGGTTTTGCTGGTGGAAAGACAAGGATAAACCGACCACCCTTGAAGGCGCGGGCATTGCCTCCTAGGCTGAACCAGGCAAGTGATGACCAAAGCTGCTCCCGGTTCCCTGCTCGATATCGAACATTTGGATGCCTCGGAGATGACGGCGCTGCTGAAGCTTGCTCGCCGCATGAATCCGCTGAAACCCAAGCTTCTGCTGCGCGGAAAACGGGTGCTCTTGCTCTTCTATGAAGCTTCTACCCGCACCCGCAGTTCCTTTGAGGTTGCGGCCCAAGCGCTGGGCGCGATGACCACACTGGTGTCGTCGAGCGGTTCGAGCATTGAGAAGGGCGAGTCTCTGCTCGACACCGGCTACACTCTCGAAGCGGTTGGTGCCGACGTTTTGGTCATCCGGCATCCGGCCGCCGGTGCCCCCCGGCTGATCGCCAGTCATCTGAAGATTCCCGTGATCAACGCCGGGGATGGCATGCACGAGCACCCTACGCAGGCTTTACTGGACGCTTACACCATCCTGGCTCACAAGAAGAAGCTCAGCGGGCTGAAGGTCGTAATCCTGGGCGATATCTATCATAGCCGGGTCGCGCGCTCCGCGATCCACCTGGTAACGAAGTTCGGTTCCCATATAACTCTTTGTGGTCCGCCGGAACTGGTTCCCGACCTGGCCACCTCTCTGGCACCCGGGCTCGAGATTGCGCGCAGCGTCGAAGAAGCGGTCCGGGGCGCAGACGTCGTCATGGTTTTGCGGCTACAGAAGGAACGCCTGGGCGGAATGAAGATTCAGGTCGAGGACTATGTGGCCCGATATCAACTGACGACAGCCCGGCTAAGGCTGGCCAAACGTGATGCCATGGTGATGCATCCCGGGCCGATCATCCGCGGCCTGGAGCTGACCTGGGAAGTAGCGGATTGTCCGCAGTCGGTGATTGTTGAAGAAGTGCGGAACGGAGTGCGGGTTCGAATGGCGATACTGGCAAGGGCTTGCGGAAAAGGTGGATAAGAACCACGCTGTCAAAAGTAGCACCCGGATTTATGGCAAAGGACTCTTCGAAACCCAAGTCGCTGCTAATCAAAGGCGGCCATCTGCTGGATCCTCGAGCAGGAGTGGACGCGCCGATGGAGGTGCTCGTTCGCGACGGCCGGGTGGCAGAGATTGCACCGCCCAACCGCATTCGATCCGCCCCAGAGGAGGTCTTTGAAGCGCGTGGACTGATCGTGGCCCCGGGGCTGATCGACCTGCACGTGCATCTGCGAGAACCGGGACAGAGCTATAAAGAAACCATTGCCAGCGGTACCGCTGCCGCCGCCGCCGGGGGATTTACTTCGGTTTGCTCGATGCCGAACACCACGCCGGTCGTCGACTCAACGGAATGGGTTCTATGGATGCAACAGAAGGAACGGGGAGCCATGGTGAACGTCTTTCCCGTGGCGGCCGCGACCCTGGGAAGCCAAGGAGAGTTGCTGACCGATTTTCGCGGATTGCAGCAGGCTGGCGCCGTAGCCGTAAGTGACGACGGAAGGCCAATTTTGCACGAAGGCGTCATGCGCGATGCTTTGTGTCTGGCGGCCGGGATCAACCTGCCGGTCATTCAGCATGCCGAGGATACGCGGATGACCGAGAACGGCTCGATGCATGAGGGGGCAACATCGTTTCGTCTGGGATTACGCGGAATGAAGGCGCAGGCGGAAGCCAGCCTGGTCGAACGCGACGTGCACCTTGCCCAGCAGTTCAGCGGCGCGCGCTTGCATATCGCCCATCTCTCGACCGCAGAGGCCCTGAAATCGGTGCGCCGAGCGAAACGCAGCAAGGCGCAGGTCAGCTGTGAAGTCACGCCCCATCATTTCACGCTCACGGATGCGGACGTGGGTGACTACAACACCAGCTGCAAGATGAACCCGCCTCTGCGCTCGGCTGCGGATCGGGAGGCTCTGCTGGTTGCGCTCGCCGATGGGACGGTAGATGCCATCGCCACCGATCACGCTCCCCATGCACAGCAGGAGAAAGTCGTGGAATTCGAGAAAGCGGCCTTCGGCATTACCGGACTGGAGACCGCACTGGCCCTGGCGATCACTCGCCTCTATCGGGAGCAGGGAATTTCTCTGATGAGGATTGTCGAGCTGTTTACGGCGGGTCCGGCGCGTGTAGTCGGCCTGCGCGGCCGGGGCACGCTGGCGCGTTCCAGCTGGGGCGACGTGACCATCTTTGATGCCAAGAAGCGTTGGACCTTCGATGCCGCGAAGTCGCAGTCGAAATCGCGCAATACTCCGTTTGACGGGTGGCAACTCACCGGCAAGGTCGTGGCCACCATCGTGGGAGGAAAGATCGTCCATCGGACCGACGGGTGAGCGTCGCTCGCGACCCGGGTCTCCCGCGACTAGGAGTTCCCTAGAATTCCCATCCGTTTTCCCACCCGTTTCAGCACCTCGAGCGCACGCTCCAACTGGTCTTGGCTGTGGGTGGCGGTCACGATGGTGCGAATGCGGGCCTTGCCTTCGGGTACGGTGGGAAAGGCAATGCCGGTGCCCATCACCCCCTCTTCGAACAGCGCACGCGAGAAATCCATGGTGAGTCGGCCGTCCCCGAGGATGATCGGCGTGATCGGCGTTTCGCTGGCGGGTGTAATCTTGCCGCCAATATCGAAGCCCAGGAGACCCAGCTCCTTCTTCCAGAAGCGGGTGTTATCCCAGAGCTTGTCGATCAGTTCCGGTTCATGTTCGAGAACATCGAACGCTGCCATGCAGGTGGCTGCCACCGAGGGCGGATGCGAGGTCGAAAACAGAAAGGGACGGGCGCGATGGTAGAGAAAATCGATCAGGTCTCGCGTTCCGCACACATAGCCCCCCAGAGCCCCAATCGCTTTCGATAGGGTTCCAACTTGGATATCGACCCGGCCGTGCACGTGAAAGTGATCCACCGTGCCCCGGCCGTTGCGTCCGAGCACGCCCGAGGCATGGGCGTCATCGACCATCATGATGGCGCCATACTTTTCGGCCAGAGCGCATAACGCGGGCAGCGGTCCTAGATCACCGTCCATCGAAAACACCCCGTCGGTGATCAGCAGTTTTTTGCCGGGCTGGTCCCGGACGCTGGCCAGCTGTTCTTCAGCGTGAGAAATGTCCTTGTGGTTGAAGACCAGGATTTTGGCGCGCGACAACCGAGCACCGTCAATGATCGAGGCGTGATTCAGCTGGTCGGAGACGATGTAATCGTCTTTTCCCAGCACCGCCGAGACCGTGCCGGCGTTGGCGGCGAATCCCGACTGAAAGACTACGCAGGCCTCGACCTGCTTAAAAGCCGCAATTTTTTCTTCGAGCTCCATGTGAATCTTCATCGTGCCGGCGATGGTGCGCACCGCCCCCGAGCCGACACCGTATTGGCGGATGGCGGCCAAGGCCGCTTCCCGCAGCTTGGGGTGGGTGGTAAGACCGAGATAGTTGTTCGACGCCAAATTGATGACCTGCTTGCCGTCGAAGTGGCAGATCGGGGCCTGCTCGTCGTCGAGCACGCGCAAGCGAAAGTATGTTCCCTTGGCTTGCAGATCATTCAATTGGTCGGTGAGATACGAGAGAGGATTCGTGCGGGTTGCAGTTGCCATCGTCATCTCCGGAAAACGAGATCGCGCCTACGCAAAATCAGCTGATGCGCTAGGAATTTTGCGGATGACCTGGCCGGAGCCTGATTGTCCTCGGGCGTCGATGGTCACCCGGATCGTCGCCGAGAGCGGATGCCGGCCATCAGTCCTGGTCATCGGAATCAGCCGCAGAGACCGGCTGTGGAGGAGGAGGCTCGGCCAATCCCGCACTCCCCGCGTCGGCACCGGCCGTGGCAGCTCGAGCGGCCGCTATGGTTTCCAAGAATTTTGCGCTATTCAGCAAGGGGCGGCCCAACGACGAGTTGTAGCCGGTCCAAGCGTCGTCCAAACCGGCTGCCCGCTCGAAGTGGGCGCGCATGGCTTCCATTTTGGAATCGAGATCGTCGAGATAGTGCAACATCAGAGCCTCAGGAAACATGGGCAACTTCGCCGAACCGAATTCGTACTGCCCGTGATGGCTGATGATGAGATGTTCCACCAGGATCTTGAGCTCCTCGGGAAAACCCCGCAGCTGGGCTAGCTTGGCTTGCAGCATTTCGAGCTCGATGACCATATGTCCGAGCAGCTGCCCACGCGTCGTGTAGGAAAAGTTGCGATTGTAGGTGAGCTCGTAGATCTTGCCGATGTCGTGCAGGAAAGCGCCGGTCAGCAGCAGATCGCGATTGATCTGGGGATAATTGCGGGAAACCAGATCGCAGGAGCGAACCAGCGAGACCACGTGATCGAGCAGCCCGCCGAGGTAAGCGTGGTGCAAGGCCTTGGCGGCGGGAGCGTTGCGGTAAGATTCGGCAATCTCCGGGTCCGACATGAAGGCTTCCACCAGCGCCTTGAGGTGCTCGTTCTGAAAGGAGGCGACGAAGCCCGCCAGCGTCTGCCACAGCTCGCCCACGTCCTTGCTGGTCTTCGACAAATAGTCGGAGAAGTCGATTTCGGATTCGCCGAGTTTGCGCAGCTTGTGAATCGTCAGCTGAAAACGACTCTTGTAGCGGTTGACGAGACCCTTCACCTTGATGAAATCTTCCTGCTCGAAGGCATCAAGGGAATCTTCGACGTTGTCCCACATCTTGGCTTCGATCTGGCCGGTGCGGTCGCCCAGAGTTAGAGCCAGGTAAGGGTCGCCGGATTTCTTGGGCTTGATCTGCTTGGAAATGACCACAAAGGTGGAGGTGATGACCTTGTTTTCGTGATTCCCGCAGTCTGCTAGGAAGAAGTCCTTCATGGGGGAGAACCTGGTTGCTGGCGAGCGGACGGAAGCGATGGTTGGCGCCGTTCCCGCTGCGACCCACCAAGCTTAAACTAAAACAAACCTAACTTCTTCTTCTTTTTCAGGGGCTTTGCCTTGTCATCCTTGGCAGCCGTTTCAATCGGCTTGGTCTCATTGGGACTGGCACCAGTATCGACGTAACCATCTTTGATATCGATGAAAGCGTCCTCGCGCAGTTTGGTGAGATATTCGCGCAGCGCGGGTTGCAGCTTTTGCATATACAGGGCGTCTTGAATCCGCGGTTCAATCTTATTGAGAGGCGGCACCCCCGCCTCGGTATGCTCGGTGACCTTGAGGATGATGAATCCCTGCTTGGTGCGGGTGACATCGGAAACTTCACCCGGCTTCATCGCGAACACCTTATCTTCCAGTTCTTTGGCTAAAGTTCCGCGCTTGAATTCGCCAAGGTCGCCGCCCTGGGCCGCCGTCGGCCCGTCGGAGTTCTTTTTGGCGACGTCTTCAAACTTGGCGCCCTTTTTGATCTCCTCGAGCAGGTGGTTCGCCTTTTCCTGGGCGGCGGCAAGGATGGCGGCTTCGTCGCGGGAGTCGTTGGGCTTTTTTTCGGTGGAAACCAGAATTTCGCTGAGGCGAACCATCTCGGGCTGATCGAGGTCGCTCTGATGTTCCTGGTAGAACTTCTCCTCGTCCTCCTTGCCAATGGTGATTCGCGACCCGACTTCTCTGCCGATGACCTGCTGGGTGATGATCTGGTTGCGCAGATTCTGCTTAAAGTCCTCGAAAGAGACGCCCTGGGTCTGAGCCGCTTTTTCCAGGTCTTCCATGCTCTCTAGGTTCATATCCTTGCGCATCTGATCGAGCTTCTTGACCAGCTCGGTGTCGGCGGTAATGCCGAGCTCCTTGCCTTTGGCCAGCAACAGTTGCTGATCGATCAGGTCGCGCAGCACGTCCTTTTCGCGGTCGGCCACAATTCTCTCGGCATTGACCGGGTCCTGCTGTTGCGCTTCCTTCCGCAGCTCTTCCTCGCTGCGTAAATATTCGCTGTGGGTGATAATCTGGTTGTCGACCCGCGCTACAATCTCTTCGATGACCTGGTCGTCGCCGTAGCTGGCAACCGAAGCCACAAGCAAGGCAAGCGAAAATAAGGGCAAGCATATCCGCATACGAATTTCCGGTCCTTGCCCCGGCCGGATCCTAGGGGCATCCTCGGGGGCGGATCACCTTCTCGATTGTACTTCCTGCTCGCGGTTGCAGCTAGTGCTTGCTCGATTATGCTGGTGGTCAAGGTTTAGAGCCGGGGAGAAGCGGAGAACGGACATGGGATGGATTTTACGCTTTGTCCTGGCGGTACTCGTGATGGG
>DASPVG010000040.1:0-3735 GCA_035622455.1 Terriglobales bacterium | reverse complement strand
GTGTCCAAAATCGTCTTAATGACCGGCTCGTTGCCGACCGCAGTATTGATCATCATGTGATAGAGAGAGCGGGTTGGCCAGTCAGCACCGAAGTAGTGTTTCACGTATGCAATCCGCTCGCGGTCCACGGTCTCGACCAATTCCTCCGCTTCCTCACGAGCATTCCCGTCTGCAATGAGACGCCGGATTTTCTCCGCCCTTGGAGCGTACAAAAAGACATGAAACGCACCCGGATTCTCGCGCAGGAAATAGGGCGCGCCTCGTCCCACGATGACGGCATGACCTTCCTTCGCAATTCGGTCCATGATGTCCTGCATCATCGTCATCATGCGGTCGGTATCGAATACCTGGCTGCCGAGTGGAGCACTGCGTTCGTAGCTTCCGCGCCAGAAGACCTTTGCCAAGCGGTGAAGGCGGCTGTCCATGCGCTCGTCGCACCGCACCACAGCCTTGCGATCGACTTTGGCGAGCCGCGCGATTTCTTCCGTGATCTGATGATCCCAGAGTTTCCAACCTAGTTGTTTCGCCAGCTGGCCCGCGATTACTCCTCCCCCTGAACCGTACTCCCGCTCGATCGTGATCAGGTGAAACATGGCCGGTTAGTGTACCGCCATCCCTCCGGGCTTGGATTTCTTCATCAGGAAGACCGCAGGGATCATCAATAGGATGGCCACCCCCAGAAACCAAAAACAATCGATATACGCCAGCATCGTCGCCTGCTGCTGTACAGTAGCTTGGATGAGCGCATAGGCCCGTTGGGTAGCCCCGGAAGCGCTGGCTCCGTGGGCCTGCATGGCCCGAGCAGCCCCTTGCATCATGCCTTGCAGCACGGGATTTGACTGGCTAAGATTCCGGGAAAGATTGGTCTGGTGAATTTGCGTTCGACGGTCGAGCATCGTGGTGACGACGGAAATGCCGACACTCCCACCCATGTTACGAGCCAGGTTCATGAGTCCGGAAGCCGCATTGTTCTTCTCGCGCGGCAAGAACGCATAGGCCGCGGTGTTGATGGGCACGAATAGAAATGCCATCCCGATTGCCTGCAAGACACGGGCGAGCGTAGTCGTCCGGAAGGCGATTTCAAGATCGAAAGTCGTCATGTGAAACAGCGAAGCGGCCAAGACGACTAACCCGAACACCAACAACCAGCGCGGACTATACCGCGATAACAGAAAGCCGACAAGAGGCAATAAAAGCATGATGACGAAGCCTCCCGGCATCAACGCCAATCCTGCCTCCTGGGCGGTGTAGCCCAACATGGTCTGCATGAACAACGGCAGCAACAGCGTGCTGCCGAGCAGGGCGAAACCGAGCATGAACATCAGCAAGTTGGAAATGCCGAAAGTACGGTCGCGGAACAGATGCAAATCGATGATCGGATCCTTCTGTTTCCACTCCCAGAAGATGACGAAGATCAGCGAGGCGACAGCGACCAGGGTCAACATCGTGATGAACTGTGATTCGAACCAGTCATCGCGCTGGCCCTTATCGAGCACGACTTGCAGAGTGCCTAATCCGAGAGCCACGAATCCCAGGCCGATATAATCAATGTGAGTTTCACTGAGTTTGCGGCGGCGGAGATGAGGAGGATCCTGGATCAAACGGGAGGTAAGCAAAAGCGAGACGATGCCGACCGGAATGTTGATGAAAAAGATCCAGCGCCAGGTGAAGTTGTCGGTGATCCATCCTCCGAACGTAGGTCCGATCGCGGGGGCCGTCACGACGGCAACGCCATAGATAGCAAAGGCCATGCCCCGCTTGGCCGGAGGAAATGTATCGGCCAGAATCGCTTGCTCACTGGGCTGTAAACCGCCGCCGCCCGCGCCCTGAAGAACACGACAAAGAATCAACACCGCCAAGTTGGGTGCAAGGCCACACAGAAAGGAGCTGATGGTAAACAGGGCCACGCACCCCATATAGAAATTCTTTCGCCCCACGATCGAAGACAGCCATCCGCTGAGAGGAAGAACAATTGCGTTCGAGACCAGATAAGAAGTCAGAACCCACGTACTCTCATCCTGACCAGCAGAGAGACCGCCCGCAATGTGGGGCAAGGAGACGTTGGCGATGGAGGTATCGAGCACTTCCATGAACGTCGCCAGGGTGACTGCCAGCGCGATGATCCAGGGGTTGACGGCTGGACGCGAGGCCGGTGCCCGCTCAAAAGTAACTGCTGCAGCACTCATTGGCGGATCCAGACCCTCGGGGTAACCGATTCGCCTGGGCGCAGCTGGCGATCCTTATTCGATCCAGGATCGAGAACGATCTTCACCGGGATTCGCTGTACGACTTTCACGTAGTTTCCGGTTGCATTTTCCGGAGGTAGCAGGCTGAAACGTGCGCCGCTAGCACCGGCAATGCTATCCACTCTACCTTCGTACTTTCTTCCATTTGCATCCACCTCGATTGTCACTCTCTGGCCCGGCCGCATGTTTCGCAGTTGCGTCTCCTTGAAATTGGCCGTGACCCAAACGTCGTCGAGATTGATGACTTTCATCAGCTCCTGACCGGGAGCGACGTTCTGGCCAACTTCAACGGTCCGGTTGCTGACGATGCCGTTTACGGGTGCGGTGATCTTGGTGTACTGGAGGTTGAGTTCGGCCTGGTCGAGGTCCGCCTTTTTGCGCTGTGCTTCGGCCAGCGCCGAAGCAGCTTTGGCACGCGTGATCTGCATTTGCTCGGGCGCAGTATTGGCATACCGGAAGCTGGCCTCGGCCTGGACAAGTTTCCCTTGCGCCTGCGTGACCTGCTGCTGGGCCGCGTCAGAGCTGGCCCGGGCAGCGGCAACGGCTGCCGCGCTTGCTCTTGCGGAGGCCACGGCCTGATCGTACTGCTGCTGGGAAATCTCCTGCTTGTCGACGAGTTGCCGGTATCGTCCGAGGTCGTTCTGAGCTTTGACATCGTTGGCTTCGGCTTCTTGCAGCTGCGCCTTGGCCGCTTCGTACTGCTGCTGGGCCGCCTGAATGCCGGCGCGGGCGCTATTAACATCCGCCTCCGTCGCCGAGATTTGGCGGCTCGTATCGACCGCCGTAATTGGGACCGTTACCCCAGCGGCAGTGGCCGCGGCCTGGGCATCTGCGAAGTCAGCTTTCGCACGCTCGTACGCGACTTGGTAGTCGGTGGGATCGATTTCGACCAGGACGGTACCCACCTGCACGTATTGATTGTCGTCGACGTTGAGCTTGATGACGTGTCCCGAGATGCGAGCGCTGATGGAGTTAATGTGGCCGTCGACCTGCGCGTCATCGGTCGATTCATAACTGGTGAAATAGCGATAGGCAAAGAATCCGACGACCAGCAAGACAATGATGGCGATGACTACAGCGATACGGAAGCCGGAATTTTCCGTGCGAGATGGACGAGTGTGATAGTCGGCCTCAGTTGCGGGCAGAGGGTTAGTAGTCGGTTCCGGCTTCTCAACCACTTCATGATCAACTGAGCCGGGAGGAGAAGTTTGCGTGCTTGGCTCCATAGGCTATTGGTTGCCTTTCAAATACCGCCCGACCCCTTGTTCGGCATCACCGATGGCGTAGGCGAGTTCGACTTTCGCGAGATTATGGGCATAAAGACCTTCGATATAAGTTTCATGAGCATCGGCGAGGGCTTCCTGCGCCTGTACAACTTCCAGATTATCAGTGACACCTGCAGTGAATCGATCCCGCGCTTGGGTTAGCGTCTGATCCGCCAAGTCGACCGAACTGCGAGCCACCTCTACCTGTTCGGCAGCTGCATTCA
>DASPVG010000039.1:0-29572 GCA_035622455.1 Terriglobales bacterium | reverse complement strand
TCCTCGACGGCCGAGCGCATTGATCTCGAGGGCGCCAGTCTTTTCCCTGGGTTCATCGATTCGCACAGCCACTCGATCGACGGCGGGCTCAGTCTGATTTCTGCCGACGCCAGCGAAAAGGTACACGCCCTCAGTGAGCTTCCCCCGTTTGTCGAAGAAGCCAAACATACGGGCAAGGGCATGCGCGGCGACATCGTTGAGATTCTTGGGCTGCCGCTCGAGTTCTGGTCGCATTCGGACGTGCTCAACGCCGATTTCAGCACCGGCGCTTACGAGAAGCAAAGCGTCCTGTTGCGTGGGATGGATGGGCACACCGCCTGGGCGAATCACGCCTTGTTGCAGCGCGCCGGTATCACGGCCGACTTTCTGAAGAAGCTCTCCGCCGACGAACGGAGTTACTACGGCGTAGACAAAGACATGCAGCCGAATGGATTCCTGGTCGACGCCGCCATGCAGAGGATCGAGCCACTGCTGCCGCCGCCCACGCGAGACCAGCTGCTGGCTGCGGGTCAGGCCGCTCTCAAATATAACTACAGCCTCGGCATCACGGCATGGCTCGATCCGCTGGCCGCGGATTACGTGTTGACCGCCTACAAGCTGCTGGCGGATCGCGGAGAGCTGACTTCGCAAGTGGTGGCGTTTCCCCAGGTGCTGGTCAAGAATCCTACGGCGGAACTTGCCGCCGTTCAGAAGACACGCGAGGCGTACAAGAATGTCCCCAATCTCTACGTAAGCGGCATCAAGGTGTTCGCGGATGGCGTGGTGGAGTACCCTTCGCAGACGGCGCATCTCAGCCAGCCGTACAAGAACACGGGGCGCAGCGGGGATCTGTTATTTGATCCCCGGAAGTTTGCCGAACTGTGTGTGGCGGCAGACAAGCAAGGTTTGATCATTCACGTACACGCAATCGGCGACGCTGCGGCAAAGGCCGCCCTGGATGGGATCGCGGCGGCACGCCGGGCCAACGGCAATAGCGGCTTGCCGCATACGCTGACCCATGAACAGTTCATCCAGCCGGAGGATTTTCCCCGCTTTCGCGAACTGGGCGTGGTGAGCGCATTGCAGCTTTTGTGGGCGGAGGCCAGCGAAGACACGATTGAGATCGTGAAGCCGTATCTGGACCCGGCCATTTACCGGTGGCAATATCCGGCGCGCTCGGTCCTGGACAACGGAGGAGTGATCTCCGGAGCAAGTGACTGGCCGGTCTCGAGCGCGAACGTTTTCTGGGCCATCTATCAGGCTGAGACCCGCAAGGGAGCCGAAGGAGTGCTGGATCCGACGCAGGCCATGCCGCGGGAGGAGATGTTCTACGCCTATACGCGGAATTCGGCGCGAGCCATGAATCTTGATTCTATTGGAACCATTGCTCCGGGCAAGCGTGCGGATCTGGTTTTACTGGACCGCGACGTCTTGACCATCTCTCCAGAGGAAATGCGGGACACCAAGGTAGTGTGGACGATGGTGGCGGGCAAGACTGTGTATCGAGCACCGTGAGCCAGGAGTCGGTCGGGCCTAACGCCCCTGACTTTGTCGATCAAGCTACCCACCAAAGGTTAGCGTGATTTGCACGCAGGCTGGTCGAACAACTCTTTCAAGATCGCCTTCAGATGCAGCGTCGCGCAATCAATGTTGGGAAAATCCGTGTTCGTGGCATTGAAGAGCAGCGCCAAGTCGGTTCCCGCCAGGATAATCGTATCGACTCCATCTCGTCTGACGAGCGTGTGAGCCAGCGCCGTCAGCTGCCTGTGCTGTTCTTCGGAGCCCTTTCCCGTGCGAACCAGTTCCCCATAGGTTTTGTGGAT
Source organism: Terriglobales bacterium (assembly GCA_035622455.1). Lineage (GTDB taxonomy): Bacteria > Acidobacteriota > Terriglobia > Terriglobales > Acidobacteriaceae > JAFAGX01. The sequence continues at coordinate 27,770 of DASPVG010000039.1, read as the reverse complement.
GTAGTCTTCCTCCGGTGGCCGGGCCCTGATGATTTCGATCTCTTCGACCTGACCAAAGAGCGACGATTCCATAACGAAGCGAGTCCCGAAGAGGGCTACCCGGCGTGCCGCTCGTGCGGCCAGTTCCTCTCGGAGAGGCTCAAAGATCGTCACCACGGGCAGCGGGGAGGCGGCGACCAGCTCGCGCACACAGAAGTGCGGTGCGACTGCGGGGATGGCGGCAATCTCGGCTCCGGCCGCCTGCATCCGGCGGATGTAGCCGTTTAAATAACTGGCCAATCCATCGCGATCGCGCTTCTCGATATAGTCAAAGACGCGAGCTAGTTCGGCTTGGACAATTACAATATCGAGACTACGGCCTTGCGCTTCATGCGCTTTGGCCAGTCGTTCGTAATAATGCACGGTGGCACCGATTCCGAGCCCACCCACCAGACCTAACGAACGAGTCCTGCTCATCCAATCAAGGGTAGTGCTTTCGGTCTTTGTCGGCTAGTGTGGCGCTCGACTGGTCGCGCCACGGCACTCGCCGGATACGCGAGGATGCGCTCCGAGGGCAAAAACAAACCACTAATTTGTCCGCGCTCCGGTGGCCGGCCGCTTTTTATCGAGCACCGCCCGACATTCCTGCCGCAGCAGCGCGAACAGCTCCTCCATGTGCTCGGAGCGTGTGCGGAAGTTCACCGGATTGATTCGAAACCAAGATTTTCCTTTGAGTTCGGTGGTTGAAATCCAGAACCGCCCCCCCTGCTCCACCCGCTGGGCCACCTCGGCATGCAGATTCTTCGACTCCGCCGCATCGAGCCCCGGGGCCTTTGAGCGGATGCAGATCGCCGACATGGGCGGAGCACTGGCCGGCTCAAACCCGGCTTCCTTCATCGTCAGGGTGTAAAGGTATTTTGCCTGGCTCACATTGTTGTCAATCCACTCTCCGATCTGGCGGGCGCCATATCGTTTGAAGCTCATCCAAACTTTCAAGCTACGAAAGCGCCGCGATTGCTCAAATCCGTGTACGTAATATTGATAACGCTCATTGTCCTGGTCGAGCTCATCGGTGAGATAGGACGGCTTCATGCCAAAGGATGCGGTGAGCCGGCGGTGATCCCGGACCAGCACCGCGCCCGCATCGAGCGGAGCGTAGAACCACTTGTGAGGATCGATCGTGATCGAGTCGGCCAGCTCCAGCCCGCGGTCGCGCATCGGCCATTGGTGCGAGAGCAGCATGCCTCCGCCGTAGGCGGCGTCGACATGCAGCCATATACCTTCGCGATCCGCAATGCGCCGTAGTTCGCGAACGTCATCGATTGCGCCCGTATTGGTCGTGCCGAACACGCCCACAATGCACATCGGGCGAATGCCATCTTTCTTGTCTCGGGCAATCGCCTCCTCGAGCGCATCCAGGCGGACCTGGAACTTTGCATCCGTCGGCAGCGGGCGCAGCGCATTGCGGCCGAGACCGATCGAATCGACCGCTTTGTCGACTGAAACATGGCGCTCTTCCGACGCATACACTGCCCAGCGATCCCGAATCCCGCCGTACTGTCCCTGATCGCCTGTCACCGCGTCCCGTCCCACTTTGAGTGCAATGAAATTGGCCATCATTCCACCACTGGTCAGGTTCCCTCCGGCTTTTTCGCCGTAACCACAGAGGTCGGTCAGCCAGCGTACCACGCGCCGTTCCACGGCCACCGCCGACGGGCCGATCGAATACGCACCCACGTTCTGGTTGAGCGCCGAACAAATGAAGTCCGCGATGACACCCACAGGATTGGGTGACGGGGTGATGAGACCCATGTAGCCGGGATGACCGACGTGGGTGCAATAGGGAAGCAGTTTGTTCTCAAGTTCGTCCAGCACACTGTCTGGTGAACTTGGGTCCTGGGGAAGCGCCTCCGCAAACAGCTGGTTCACCGTTCGCGGATCCACCGCCGGAAATACCCTTTTCTTCTCGATTTGATCCAGATAGTCCCCCAGCAGGTCGACCACCCGGTGGCCTAAACTACGAAATTCTTTTCCGTCCATGCGTGCTCACCTTTAGCTAGTCTAAAATTCGCGCCAGCAGAACGCACTCCGCTTCTTGCGGTCAAACTGGGGAAGGCCGAATGGAGTGCTTGCTGAAGCGGCACTCTTGACCTCAGCTCGATTTCAATTTGCATGGCGCAGCCCCGCCTTTCCTCATCGCCATTGCAGCAGACCGTCGGGGTCCTCCACTACGACGACGGTGTACTTCTCCAGCATCGGCATCAAAACCTTCTCCAGCTCGACCTTCCAGAGCTCTCCTTCGTAAAACTTTGCTTTCATCGGCTCGAGCGAGGTGAGGTCGGGGAAGCCGCGCATGAAAAAGAACGTGTCGGGATCTTCCACGGAAAGGAATGGACCCAGTATTTTCATTCCGATTTCCGCATGGGCTGGAATCGATTTGGAGCGGAATACCTCCAAAAATTGCGAGCGGCAACCAGGTTTGGTCTTGTAGGTCCGCATCTCGACGATCATCGAATGCCTCCTCCATCAGACTGGCGCGGCAGGTCCACTCCGATTATCGCAGGACGTACGGCGGCAACTCTACGCCATCTCGCGCGAAACCGGAGAACTTGTCGCAGGCTTCGAGCATCGGCTAGGCACTGGGGCGCTGACAGCTAGGATCTCGCCTGAGTCGGGACAAAAAGGCTTCACGGTTGGTCGGGTTGGCAACCAATCGCCGCAAGACCGAGCCGCGAGATGAGTTCATCGGCCAGGCCAGGGCCGCAGGCAAGGAGGCCTTTGAGCAAGGGATCACGCTGGTTGCAGCGGAGCGCGCCATGATCGACTGTGGTCACAAATCCACCATTGCTTTCGACAAGCGCCACCCCGGCGGCGACATCCCATTCGTGCTTGGGTACCAGCGTGAAGGTGGCATCCGCCAAGCCTGCGGATACGAGCGCCAGCTTGTAGGCTACGGAGCCGACCGGCTGGATCTTGAAGCCAGCGCCTTCGAATCGCTTCCATTCGCCGCGTTCGACCTCGCTGCGACTGGCCAGCACGGTGGCGCCGTTCAGATCGCTTCGCCGGCTAGGCTTGATCGGCCTTCCGTTGTAGGTCACGCCGGATCCCAGCAATCCCAGGAAGGTTTCGTTGGTTGCCGGATTGTAGATTCCCCCAGCGACAGGCCGGCCCTCTTCCACCATGGCCACGGAGGTGCAGAACTCGGGGATCCCGGCGCAGAATTCGCGTGTGCCATCGAGGGGATCGACAACCCAAACCCGGCGTTTCTCGAGCCGGGACAGGTCGTCTACCGTTTCTTCCGAGAGCCAGCCTTCTCCATCGCGCAGCAGTTCCTGTCGTAGCACGGCATCGATCTGGCGATCGGCCTCGGTCACCGGATGATGGCCGGCCTTGTACTGTGCCTCGATTGCTCCTGGAGTGAAGCGCCGGAACACTTGCCCGGCAGCCTGGAGCGAGCTTTGAATGCGCCGCAGCGTGTCCTCAGATGAAGAAGTGATCATGAGCCAGAGAGCCGGCGGTACTCACGCCCAAAGCATGCGTGCGCCGGTCGCCAGCAACACGGCACAGAGAAGCCGCCGCAGCCAGGGCACGGGCATGCGCGTACTCAAATGGGAGCCGAGCACACCTCCAGGAATGGAGCCAATCACCAGCAGCCCAACCAGGGAGAGATCCACGTTCCCCATCTTGAAATGAAGGAAGCTGGTCACTCCCGTCAGCAGAACCGCATGAACAATGTCTGTTCCGACCATCACCTTCGGCGAGAAACTGTAGAACAACAGCAAAAGCATCATAATGATGCTGCCCGAACCGACCGAAGTCATGCCCACCAGAAATCCCGCCAGCAGGCCGATCGCCGACACCCCGACCATCGACTGCATGGTCGGCGGCCGATTCGTGACCCGCTCTTCAATCTGGGATTGGAACAGCAACAGTGTGGGCACCAGAATCAGCAGAATGCCCACGGTCGTGGTGATGAAGGTGTTCACACCGTTGCCGTAAGCCTGCCGCAGAACTCGCAGTAACCCGACGCCCAGAATCGAGCCTGGAATGCTGCCCGTCGCCAGGCCTAGGACCAATTTCCTTCTGACCGTTCCTTTGGTCAAGTGTACGTAGCTCGAGCCGATCTTAGTGAGGAAATTGAACAGCGCATCCGATCCCACTGCGACAATGGGAGGCAGGTGCAGTGCGAAGATCAGAATCGGCAGCAGGAGAACGCCGCCACCCACGCCGGTCATACCAATCAGCGTTCCGACCAAGAAGCCGATGACGATCTTGGCAACAATCAGCATACCTACTCGTAGGCTCGGACTCGAGCGCCGGGGATCGGACTAACCGTGGCTACCATTGACGCCGATGAACCCCTCACGCTCGAGATGCAACAGAATCTCCTGCACTGCTTCCTCCGGCGTGAGCTCGGCGGTATTGATTACAACCTGGGCGTCCTTGGGTTCTTCGTACGGATCGGAGATCCCGGTAAACTCCGGAATGAGTCCGGCCCGTGCCTTGGCGTAAAGGCCCTTGCGATCCCTCTGTTCGCAAGTTGCGAGCGGCGTGGCGACGTGCACCAAGATGAAGCCACCGACCGGCTCAATCATGGCTCGCACCTGCTTTCGAACCATGTCATAAGGGGCGATGGGAGCGCAGATCGCGATGCCGCCGTTTTTGGTGATTTCCGCCGCTACATAACCGATGCGCCGGATATTGATGTCGCGATGCTCCTTGGAGAACCCAAGTTCGGAAGAAAGATGCTTGCGCACCAGATCACCGTCGAGCAGGGTGACCGGCCGGCCCCCCGCCTCGAGGAATTTGGTCATGAGCACGTTGGCGATCGTGGATTTGCCCGAGCCGGAAAGTCCGGTAAAGAAAATCGTCAAGCCTTGTCTGTGCCGCGGCGGGAAACTGCGGCGCAATTCCTCGACGACCTCGGTGTAGGTAAACCAGGCGGGAATCTCGCGCCCTTCATTGAGGCGTTGGCGCAATTCCGTTCCCGAAATATTCAGCACCCGCGAACCGTTGGGCACCTCGTTGTCGGGGACGTAATAACCCTGATCTTCAAGGTACACCATCATGTTGAATGGAACCATCGTCACGCCAACGGCAGCCTCGTGCTTTTTAAACAGCTCCTGCGCCTCATAGGGTCCGTAAAAGGGCTTGCCATCGCTGTCTTTGCCGGGACCGGCGTGATCGCGGCCTACGATGAAGTGCGTAGCGCCATAGTTTTTGCGAATGAGCGCGTGCCATATGGCCTCCCGAGGCCCGCCCATGCGCATGGCCAGAGGAAGCAGCGACAGCTTGACCGTTCCGGCTGGAAACTTGGAGAGGAGGAGCTGGTAGCAGCGGACCCGGGTGAAGTAGTCCACGTCGCCGGGTTTGGTCATGCCCACGGAGGGGTGAATCAACAGGCTGGCCCCAACTTGTTTGGCAGCGCGGAAGGTGAGCTCAACATGCGCGCGGTGCATCGGATTGCGAGTTTGAAAAGCCACCACTCGACGCCAACCCAGCTGGGCAAATTCCGAGCGCAATTCAGCCGGAGTGAGGCGCAAGGAGCGAAAATCGTAATGCGAAGGCAGGTGCGTGCCTTCCAGGCGGCCACCGACGTACCACGGATACGCTTGGTGCAACAAGTACTCCACACCGGGATGGGCAGAGCTGGTGGTCTTGAAGACCGATTCCGCCTCGGCCATGCGGTCCGGCTTCCACACCTCCTCCACGTGAAGCAACGCCAGCATGACACCTTCGGGATCGCGCAGAGCGACTTTCGTCGTGCCCGGTTCTAAGCTCCGGGCAAAGGTCTCCGCGACATCGAGCGTAATCGGAATGGGCCAGAGCACCCCGTTCCCCAGCTGCATGCGCTGACATACGCCCTCATAATCCTTGCCGTTCAAAAAGCCGGTAAGCGGGGAGAACCCGCCGCCCAACAGCAACTCCAAATCGCACATCTGGCGTAGGGTCAGATTCCACGACGGCCATTCCCGCGAGTGCGCTTTCAGTTCCTGGATTCGCTCGGGCGACGCCATGAGGTTTACGAGTGGCCCTCCGTGGGGTGCAACCAGATGGCTTACCGACGCTGTCAAACGATCCGCCTCTCGACGTGATAGATTGTGTGCTGCGATCGTACGCGCCTGGCGGCTCGCCAGGCGGAGATTCTGAAGCCGACGTCTCTAAGAGTCACAAAACCGGTCCCCCGATGCCCGCGCTTTCGTGCGCGGAAGGCGATCGATTCTCTAAGAATTAGCTGGGCGTAGCCGGCTCAAGCCGATAGTCTGCAAATCTCATTCCTTTACTAAGGTATAGGATCCTGGTAAACCTGTGCCAGCATTTCTGTTATGAAACGACAGTTTGGTCCAGCCGAAAGATGTGCAAACTTTTGCTACAAAATTCTCATCGAAGCTGTGTCCGGGTGCGCACGTCCTCGACTGCGTCCTCCGGGGAAGATCCTAGGATTTCTGCGGGTTTTGCCGACGGATGCGGAAGCTCGTCCTGCGCGCTGCGCGTCTTGTGCTGCTGGGAGCTCGGCTCTCGGCGCGAGCTCTCTTTCCAGGAATATTTCAGCAGGCACCACACCGCCCGCAGACCGTCCTGCCAGTTGATTTTCTTTCCCTCTTCATAGGTGCGGCCCCAATAGCTGACGCCGACCTCGTAAATTCTGAGATGCCGCTTGGCGACTTTGATGGTGATTTCCGGCTCGAAGCCAAATCGGTTTTCTTCGATCGGAATGGATTGGATCACGGCCCGCCGGAACGCCTTGTAGCAGGTTTCCATATCGGTGAGATTGATGTTGGTCAGACAATTGGAAAGCAGCGTAAGCGCGCGGTTGCCGACCGAGTGCCAGAAGTAGAGTACGCGATGCGGAGCGCCGCCCAAGAAACGGGACCCGTAGACGACATCGGCCTTGCCTTGGATCAGGGGATCGAGCAGCGTCCTGTAGTCGCTCGGGTCATATTCGAGATCTGCGTCTTGTATGATCACAAAATCGCCGCCGGCTTCGGCAATGCCGCGCCGTAGGGCAGCCCCCTTACCCAAATTCCGGGCTTGGAGCAAGATCCGCATCTGAGGATGCTGTTTCTCGAGTTCGAGAAGAATTTCTCGCGAGCCGTCGTCGGAACCGTCGTCGATGCAAAGCAACTCAATTTCGAAGGGAACTGCCAGCACCCGTTGCACGGCGTGGCGCAACGTGGCTTGCTCGTTGTAAACGGGCATGACGACGCTCAGTTTCATGGTGAAAAAGTTGCTCCAGTTTAATCGATTCAAGCCGGGCCCGGCACTTTCTCCCCGGCCTTTCTTCGCCCCAAGTTTTTGTGTGCCAAACTGCGGCCAAGTTTTCAACAGTACGAAGGTGTAATTAGTACCATCCTCCCTTACACAGTGCAGAAATTTTTGACCTAGTGATCCGCCCAAAAAGGTGGCAATTCGGATCCCGCTTTCTCACTTTGTGGATCCTTCTGACCCCGCTCTAAGGTTGTCTGGCCATGCCCTCGACTCTTCCCGGTGGTTCGAGCGAGCGAGGGATCTTTGGAGCGGGGCGTAGCTATGGCTTTAGTTTTTCGTAACTTAGCCCAGCATCGTCCCAGCGCCCCGGAGCCTGGGCGAGGACAAAAGGAAGCTTCCTCGACCCTGGAGGTAGCTTCCAGACGGCCCCGGTTTGCGGCGGATGTGGAAAAAACACGCTCCGACCGGAACCTCCTGGCAGCGTACATGCACCCACTAGGCAGCAAATTAAAGAGTAAGAAAGTTTCGTTTCTTCTTCGTTGGCTGATGCGAAGGCGCACCGGACAGGTCTCAAGCCGCTGTCGGGGGCGTCGAGTTTGCAAAACGGGGGAGGAGTCGCGTCAACCCAGTACCGGCTCGCACCGGTAACGTGGAGTTCGGAGTGCAGGCGGCCGCAAGCGCGATACGCTTAGCTGGCTAATCGACCGTCGCCCTGCCCAAGCCGTTCATCCTGCCGGGGTATCTTGGCTCTCTCCACTAGAAATTCAACCGCCTCAAGGCGATTCTCAAACCAGGAGCTTTGATCATGAAAATCAAGCCCATTCACCTGGGTCCACGCGAGCAGCAAATCGCCGATCTGCTGCTCGAAGGCTGTGACAATGCGGAAATTGCCAAACAGCTGAAAATGGCCCGACGCACTGTGAAGGCCCATTTCAATCGGCTTTTTCTGCGCTTTGGAATCAGAAGCGGAATCAAGCGAGTGAAACTCGCGACACTCTTATATCGGAGGCAGCTATGCTTGGAGGGCAGCGCTATGGAAAGCGGAAGCCAAGTGAAAGAGAACAGCGAGTTATCGAACTCGTCGCACAAGGACTCAAGAATAGCGAAGTTGCACAAGCCATTGGGACCACCGAACACGTCGTCAAAAACTATCTTCGGACTATCTATGACAAGCTCGGGCTCTGGAATCGGGTCGAGCTAGCGTTGTGGTACGAGGCGCGGCGTCCTTTGAAACTGGAAATGTGATTCAACAGCGTCGATAAAGCCTGAAGCAGCCTAGGAGCCCAATACCATAGCGTGAGAAGGTGCTTCAGAGGAGGCCAGCCGTCCGTCACCGGGGGATCCTCGTCAAGCGAGGAATCCCCATCCGTTATTTGGATCTGGGCGCTCAGCCTCACCGGCCGACGTGCGCGGGCTTACGGGTTGAATGAACTCTGCCGGGGAGAACGAAGTTTATTCGCAGGGCTTGCGCGCGGCGGGCTCGAATTGATCGAGTTGTGCGTCCCGTTGGCTAGCAACTTTCCCGTCCATCGTCTTACCGTATTGCTCCGATCCGGAGCAATAGTAGAGTGCGGTGTGGACATCTTCCCACACTTCGACGCTCGGATTGCCGCCGAGCGACGGTGCCAGACTCGGGGGTTGCGCTAAGCCCAGGCCGACTAGCGCCCGTTCAAACAGAGTAAGCGTTGGCTCGGGAGCTTTTGTGCGAGGTTTGGGCGCCACCTGGTGCGGACTCCACCACAAAACCGCGAGGAGAAGTACGAGGACGGAAATGGCAACCGAGATATCGCCCTGATGCCGGCCCAGCCACTGTCCGGTCGGATGAGCGTTCTTGACGGATTCCAGCCAGGTGCGGGCTTTCTCCGCCGAGGTCCAGGGCGATTGCCACGCCGAGTTCTCGTGCTCCAGAAGGACTTGCATTTGGCTGTTCGGCTCAGTTGCGATCGCTTCCGCCTCAGGCGGCGCAGGCTCCACCGCCAGGGCTGCACTGGTGTCGACCGCCGGGACAGCGCGGACCAAATCAGACACAACCGGAGTCTCCTGCTCGACCGCTGGCGCGACTTCGCCTTCGAGAAGGAATTTGGTGGAGGGTTGTGAATCGCCGCCACTCTCGGGGTGAGTCCGTGGGAAGGAGAGCAGTTCCTCCCGTGTCGAAAACTCGATGGAACGCGGTCTTCCGCATCGTCCGCAGAAACTCTCACCCTCGCCAAAGAGATACCCACATTGCCCACAGGCCGAACTCAGCTGGGCACCACCAATCGACGCGAGGCCGTCGCATGGAGCGGTCGGAGCTGGTTGGGACTCGGTTACCGCGGGCGCGCTCGCCACAACCACACTCGATTCATCCTTGTGCTCTACGGATCCCGCGGGATGGACCGTTGGGGGCGTTGCGCCCGGGGTTGCAAGTTGCGCCAACAAGTCGGAAATATCCGGCAGGCCTTCGGACGAAAGTTCCTTGGGAGACGGCTCTCGTGCTTCGAGCCCCGGCGGCAAACTCGACTCCGGACTGGTTTGCGCCGCTAGAATTTGGGTTGCGGAACTGTCAACCGTGAGGCGCTCGAGTTGCGGCTTCAATCGCTCGAGAGCCTCGAGCACCGCGGCATGCTCTTTGGCCAGAGCCTGTTTCCATTGCGACTCGGCCACGCGCACGACCGCTTCTCCCATCAGATTCGCCATGACCTGGCAGCTTTGCATCTGGTGAGCTGCGACCAATTCTGTCTCCGGAAAATTCAGGTGCAAAAAACCGACCATGCTCGTCTTGTCATAAAACGGAAACAGGATCGGATTGGGAGTAGCGCCTTGGAGATGCTCGTGGCGAGAATGGTTGGCGGAGGAATTGCGCGCCTTGTCTTTCTGCAACAACTCGGCGATGTTCGCAGGGGTGGCAATGACGGAGCCGGCCAGTGAAGCCGAGGTTCCCGTGGCTGCGCAGTACTCGAGGTGGTCGTTGCGGAGGAACACCACGGCAATGGCCGTCGCACTGGTGATTCTCTCCAGTCGCTCGACGATCACTTTTGCCGCAGCGGAAACATCCGCGAGCGACCGCAGCAACTCTTGAGCTGCAGCGATCTCCACCAGAGTCGCTGCAGGATCAAGCTTCTTTTGCGACCGGCGGCTTTCCTGCTGCAGGATGAAAGCGGCCTCGAGCATTTGCTCGAATGTAGTTTGATCTAGCACGGGCACTGCGACGGCATTGGCCACTTGAGGCTCCACCTAGGGGTGTTTCCCTTGTCGTTTCAAATCGCGAACACTATCTGACGGTGCAATTGGCAATCCAAACACGCCGGCCCATCCCATCGCCTCCAGATTCTACCAGCCGTCGCCACCTGGAACCATAGTCATCGTCGCCGTGTTAACCCCTTTGAGAGATATGACTTACTGCCCCTCCTTCCGGCCGAACATCCAGGTTACCGAAGAGTTGGAGCGATTACTTTACGGCAGTCTCCAATTGGATGTGCAATTTTTTTCACATCATTGCCGAAACTTGCTTGAGCCTGGGGGGCTCGGGGCGAACTTGTTGTTCGAACCGGAGGACTCCCAGGCTGAGGTAGAAGTCGAGCCTAGCCGGATAAATCATTCATTCTTAGAGTGGATCTGTTTCCGGTTTTAACCTGCAGGTCGAGCCTGGCAGGCGGTCTGCGCCAACTTAGCCGAGCTGAAGATTGAACCTAGTCGGTCCACTTCGCCCTGGCGGCTGGCGCACTCGATTTGCCTGAGAGGATGTTTTCCACAGCTGGGCACTGGCCTCGCCTCCGCAGCCGTGAGCTCGCGAATCGGAGCAAAGGGCGGTTCCTCAAGCGAAGCCTTCTGGTCTTCCTGCGCACCTTCCCGCAGGAGTGCACCAACTCGGTTGCATATGCCTGTGAAAAGCAGGCAAGTCACAGAAAAATCGGCGATTGGGAAGAAGACAAGGTAGTTGACGTGGGTCGCCTCGATGGAGTAAACAGCTTAGTCGTTTTGTGCAGTGGTTGGTCTGAGCTACGCCGTCTCTTTACTAGGGTCTGAGCTATTTCGCGAATTCGCACCAGCCTCGACGGGTAACGCTCAGGATCTGCAATGCGCGCTGAAGCGGACGGCCCGATTCTCATGTCACGTCCTGAGCCAAATCAAGATAAAGCTACGGTTCTAGTGATTGAAGATTGCCCCGAGGTGCAACGTTATCTCCGCCTGCTTCTCGAACTCGACTACTACCAGGTGGAAGTCGCCAGCAGCGGAGAGGAAGCATTAGAGCGCATGCACCAGGGCTCGATTCCTGAACTGGTACTGCTGGACATGCAAATGCCCGGCATGGACGGCCTCAAAACCCTGGAATGCTTGCGCGATCTCCAGCCCGACTTGAAAGTGATCATCTGTTCAGGCGAGGACCATCCCGACACCATCCAACAAGCCATTTTGCTGGGGGCGCAGGCCTACCTGGTAAAACCGGTCCCGCGCCTCTATTTGTCGGCCGCCGTCGAGGGTTGCCTGTCGCGAAGGCGAAGCCAAACTGCGACCGCGATCGTCGCTCGACCTTCGATCATCACCGACCGGCTCAACTGACTAGGGTCGGACAGGAATCCGCACTTGGCTGTCCAGGAACTGCTGCAGTTGATTCCTTTCCGGGTCGGACATGGCAAGGAATTTTACGCTGATTCCAAATCCCGGCGCGCTTGAAACCACTTGGGCTTTGGCCCACAATTTGACATCATTCGTCCAGATCGCAATCCGGAATTCGCTTCCCTGGGGCAACGGGTTCGACATCTCGACGAAGCACCCGCCCAAGCTGATATCCCCGGTTCTAGCCCGAATCGGAGCAGCCTGATCGCCGGTGTGAATTTCCACCGAGGTCGAACACTTGAGTCGTGGGTGCTTTCGTCGGTCGAAAACATCCTTTTTGCTGCCGGCGTCGAGACTTTCCTCCGGCACCGGGAAATCCCACAGCGGCTTTTCGGGAGACAGGCTCAACAATCCAACATGTCCCAGCTTTGGGCTTCCAACTTCGCCGACCCACTTGACTCGAAAGTGGGCTTTGGTCTGGCCGTACGTCAATCCAATGATCTCCTCCGTTTTAGGCTGGGACTGTACGCCGCTCAACTCCACACCATGCCGGCTTATGTTCACCGTAAAAACTTTTTCGGAGAAGATCTGGCCATTGCGATCTGTGCCAAAGATTCGCACCGGCACTCGCGTCTCGTTCCTGGCTTGCCGACGGTTTCCCATGAACAACCAAATTTAAGAACTTTGGGTTCCTCGCTTGATTCTCCTTGAGGATACACCTTTGCCCGAACCAGCCTCGATAGGAAACCTGCGTTAAAGGTGACCTTTCTAGTTACTTCAGTGCGAGCTGGGTGCCTTCGAAGGCGCGAGGGAATTCGGCAAAACGCTGCAAAACCTTGCACGATGAGCTGTCTTCCCTGTCCGCAATGCACCTCGCAGCAGGCAGTTGGGCGCAGATTCGACGGCAGCCGAATTGCTCGAATCAAACTGCCGACTGGAATTCCTCCCAGCAGCAGCGGCAGCCCAGGCAAATGGCACATAAAGAAATCTTTTGGATGACCTGTGATTCCGTCGAGCAGTTGCGGGCCGAATACGGCCCTTTCCATACTCGTGCCGAAGCCGAGGCTGAAGCTCAAAAACTCGGTTTTGGCTATCTGTTGCGCTACGAACACGTGATCGACGAAAACGACGAGATTCAAGAGGTACGTTGTATCTTCATTGAATTGCCTCGCTCGCGCACGAGACCTTCGTTCGCAGGCTCTCGAGCTCAGGTGCGCGAGAGCAAGTATCACACTCGCTGCGCCACCTGCGGGGAGATGGCGGTTCACGACCAGCCTTGGCGGGCCGAGGTGTGGGCTGACATCCATGAGTTCGAGCGCCGGCGTCACCGCGTTCGATTGTTCGAGCAGAGCCAAGGCGCCGGGCTGCGGGAGATCGGGGATTGGCGTGATCGCTGTCGCTGAGCCGGCTCGACCCTCGTAAGTCACGTTCCTGCCTGCAAAACTCAATCATTTTCTGCTAGTCTGTTGCCCGGTAGTCGGACCATTGGCTGCCTCCGGGAATCATCTATGGTTTTAGCCTTACTGCTGCTGCTGGCGGCAATACCTCTCGTGGGCGTAGTCTGGATCGCCGCCTACGGTTCTCTTTTTCCCCAGCCCACCGTCGACGCCCTTTTCACCACGCTGATTCTGCTGGCCACCTCTGGCATTTTCGGGGCAACGGCCCTGTTCGAGTTGCGCCGATATCTGTCCGGTGCAGGTCAAGGGTCGGCGGCCAATTCGCGTTCCCTCTCCGGTTCGGTACGGCGCGGAAGGGTCCGGGAAGTGACCTTTTACGAGGCCGATGTGGGACAACCCAACAAATCCATTGTTACCTTGGGTGAGGATGGACGGTCGGCGGAGATGCTGGTTCTCTCCGGGGATGTACGCAATGCCCTTCCGGTGGGACAGAAGGTCAAGATCACATTACGCAAGCAAGAAGGCCAGAACGTTCTGGTCGATGTGCAATATTCCTGATGCCTCGAGCCGGCCTCGCCGGATTACCGACGTAACTGCCGAGGGCAAGTTCCATCTCGCGCTGCCTACCCCGATCCCTTGAAAATTCGAAATACCGGTTCGAGGAATCAATCGGCTTCGATACGGGGAGACGATGGCGACGGGCGGACCGCTACAGATCGGGGAAACGCAAACTGCAGTGCCATCTACGCTCGAGCGCGCGGAGCATATTCGGCGCGAGATTGAGCAGCTCTCGGGCCGTGACCTGCAATTGTGGTCGATCGGGATCTTGGTGATGCTGGTTCTTGCCGCCGGGATGCTGGCCCTGGTCTTCCCCAACCTGATCTGGGCCGAGCACTCCATCCACATCCAAACCGCTTATCTACCGCAATTATTTTTTGGCCTCATCTCTCTCATCCTGTTATTTAATATTTATCTGTTGCAACAGAAAATCAGCCTCAACCACACCCGCGGTCGACTGATCGGCGAGCTGGTTCGGAACGAACGTCTGGAAAGCCTGTCGCTGGTCGACCCGCTCACCCAGCTTCTCAATCGGCGGGCTCTGAACGAACTGATTCCCCGCGAGGTAGCCCGCGCCAATCGCTTGGGGAGGCCTCTCACATTCATGGCCATGGATCTCAAAGGCTTTCGCGAGATCAATGCCAAGTTTGGCAGGAACGAGGGCAACCAGCTGCTCACGGAGTTTAGCAAGCTGCTCAAGAATACCTTTCGCGGCTGCGACGCGATCTTGCGCCAGGGGGGCGACGAATTTATGGTGGTCCTGCCGGATACCTCCGAGGAGGATGCCGAGGCTCCCTTAGACCGCCTGGGGCACTCGGTGAGACAGTGGAATGCGAGCCACAGCAAAGGTTACGAACTCTCCTTCGCCTGGGCGGTCGCCCCCTACGTCCCGGGCGGTGACATCGCTGACGTGCTGCGTGCCTTGGACCGCAAGATCTATCAGAAACAACACAACCTAATACCCGTGTTCTAGGTCAGGCGGATTCACTCCGTCACCCAGCCTTCTCGGCGGCCGAACGCCCTCACCCTTCTGGAAGACGGGAACTGGTTTTCAAACACCCGCCGCTCCAGGCTGGGCGACGACCGCCTTAGGCCCGAGTCCTCGCTGCCGCGCAACGCGCCGCTCCCTGCAAAGCAGTTTTGTCATTGATGATCACGCGAACCGGTATGCTCTCGAGCAGAGGTTGCATTCTACCCTTGCTGGCGAAGGCTTGGAGAAAGAGTTGCCCGGTGAGTTTGGGAAGTATCTGGGGAGCGATGCCCCCGGCAATATAAACTCCGCCGGTGGCCATCAGTTTCAGGGCCAGATTTCCGGCCTCCGCTCCATAAACGGAGACCAGGAGATCGAGGGCTTGCTCGCACAGTCCACAGCGACCTTCGATCGCCGCTCGGGAAATCGCCGCCGCCGCATCACCTTTGACCATCTCTTCACACAGCCATTGGGGTTCGGTTCCGTGCCCGGTAGCGCGGAGAAAATGAAACACGTTGACCAAGCCAGGTCCGGAAAGGACACGCTCATAGCTGACGTGTCCGAAGCGCCCCACCAGATAGCGGAGCAACTCGGTTTCGAGCTCCGTGCGGGGGGCAAAGTCGGCGTGTCCTCCCTCGCAGGCGAAGATTTGATGTTTTGAGCCATCCCAATACAAGCCTGCCTCGCCCAGACCAGTGCCGGCGGCAATCACCGCCTGGTTTCCCGCCGCATTCGGTTTTCCGGAGTTGAGCGGCACAAGATCCTTGGCTTCGAGGGTTGCGATCCCCCAGGCACTGGCCTCGAGGTCATTGATGAGCAGGGTGGTTTCGAGGTTCAGTTCGCTGGCGAGTCGCTTCGACTCGACGATCCAGGGGAGATTCGAAGTCTCAACTCGGCCGTTGCGCACCGGGCCCGCCACGCCAAAGCAGGCGGCATCGGGATGAAGGTGAGAATCGCTCACAAATCGGCTCACGATTTCATCCAGGCCGTGGTATTCGCGGCTGGGAAAAACCGAGACCGAGACCAGGCGAAATCCCCCGTTCGATACGTCGAAGAACGCCAATCTCGAATGGGTGCCACCGATGTCGCCGGCTAGGATCATTTCTCGAAGTTCCTCCAGCGCCGTCCGTCGCGTTCCAGCAGTTCGTCGGCTTCCTTGGGTCCCCACGAACCGGCAGCGTAGTTGGGAAAATTTCGTGGCGGCAGCGCTTTCCAGACGTCCAGCACGGGGCTGACCACGCACCATCCGGCTTCCACCATGTCGGCGCGTTGAAACAGCGTCTGATCGCCGATCATCGAGTCATGTAAGAGCCGTTCATACCCCGTACTCGGTTGGGTTCCGAAGTAATCGGCGTATTGGAAATTCATGTCTACGGCCCCCAGACGCATAATGGGTCCAGGAACCTTCGCGGCGAACTGCAAGGCAATGCCTTCTTCCGGCTGGATATGGAGAACCAGTTGATTGGGCATGAGGTTTTCGACCGGAGTGTCCCGGAACAAGACAAAGGGCGCACGCCGAAATTGAATCACAATGTAGGTGTTCTGTGCCGCCAGGCACTTCCCAGTGCGTAAATAAAAGGGAACGTCGGCCCAGCGCCAGTTATCAATCGCCAGCTTCATGGCCACATAAGTCTCGGTCTTCGAATCAGGAGGCACGTCGGCCTCCTCGCGATAACCTGGAACCCGTTGTTTGCCCTCAATACCCGCCGCGTATTGTCCGCGCACGGTGCGGCTCAGTACCTCTTCCGCGCTCAGCGGTTGAATGGCGTGCAGGATTTTGGCCTGCTCGTCGCGCACGGCATTCGCTTGAAACGAGACCGGCGGCTCCATGGCAGTCAAGCTGATGAGCTGCATGATGTGATTGGGAACCATGTCCCGCAAAGCCCCGGCGTGATCATAGTAGCTGCCACGCTGTTCGACTCCTACGGTCTCCGAGACCGAGATTTGCACGTGATCGATGTAGCGGCGGTTCCAAATAGGCTCGAAGATTCCGTTGGCGAAGCGGAAGGCCAAAATGTTCTGCACGGTTTCTTTGCCCAAATAATGGTCGATGCGATAGATTTGCTTTTCGTCAGCCACCTTCAGAAGCTGCTGGTTGAGTGCTCGTGCTGATTCGAGATCTTGCCCAAACGGCTTCTCGATAATGATCCGGCGCCAATGCTGACCGTCTTCGTTGGTAAGACCAACCGCAGCCAGCTGCTCAACAATCGGACCAAAAAACCGCGGCGCAGTCGCCAGGTAAAAGAGGCAATTCCCATGGGTGGAGTGATCTTTCTCAACTTTGCCGAGAAAGTCCTTCAATTGCGAGTACATGTTGCTGTTGTCAAACTCCGCCGTGATGTAGTACACCCGGCGCAGGAACCACTCGATCACATCATGGTCTGCCTCGGTGCCACCGTAATGCGTGAGGTCGTCGGTTACCTTCTGACGAAATTGTTCCTGCGTCATGGCGCCATGGGAAAGACCTACGATGGCAAACTCGCGGGATAACAACTGCTGTTTGGCGAGGTTGTAGAGGGCAGGGATGAGCTTGCGCCGGGTGAGGTCACCGGCAGCCCCAAAGATGACCATAGCGCAGGGGTCACCTGGCCTGCCTGGGCGCGGTTGTTGAGTCAACAGAACTGAGGCTGTATCGAGCATGGTTTGACCCTCGTGGGTTTTCTTTGTGTCACGTGCTGGTCCTTGGAGCGCAAACCCAGGATACGAGCCAGGCTCCTAAGCCGTGCTCCTGCTAGCCGTGGGTTTCGACATGCTTCCAAATTTTGGCCGCCTCGCGCGGAGCACCCTCTGGGCGAAGCTGCGCTGCCGACACGAAAGGCGGAGAGCACATCCGCGGGTATGGCCTCGGCCATGGCCCCTACAATTTTCAGTCAAGGCTATCGTCGGCCACCAGGATCGATCTCATTCTTGCATGGGTGGCCTTCGACCGGGTCCCCGGGCTTACCGTAACGTCAGTTCGCCTTCGAAGTCGCATCCACGGCTTGGAGGAGCTTGGCGAAGGAATCTGCGAACAGCCGAACTCCGTCGTCGGTCAGTTTATCGGTGACTTCCTTCATCGAGATCCCCAGCCGTCCGACCTTTTCCATAGTTTGATTTGCCGATTCGACGCCCTCGGTCAAACTCGCGCGTGCCTGCCCGTGATCCCGGTACGCATCCATGGTGGCGGGCGGCATTGTATTCACCGTGTCGGCGCCGATCAGCTCCTCGACGTACATCACATCACGGTATTTTGGGTTCTTGGTGCTGGTGCTGGCCCAGAGTACACGCTGCGTCCTTGCGCCCTGCTTGGCAAGTTGCTCCCAGCGCTCGCCGCGAAAGATTCGCAGATATCGTTGATAGGTTTGTTTGCCATTGGCGATCGCTACCTTGCCCAGGATGCTCTCAAGAGAGGCTCGATCCCGGTCGGCGGCAGTCTTGAGGCGTTCTTGAACGATCGAGTCCACCAACGTGTCAATCCGACTGATGAAGAAGCTGGCCACGCTCGCGATCTTGCTGACGTCACCGCCACGCGCCGCAAGCTTCTCGAGGCCGGCAATGTAGGATTCGGCTACTTTCTCATAAACCTCTTGGGCAAACAGCAGGGTGACGTTGACGTTGATGGCCTCACTCGTGAGCTGCTCAAAGGCAGGGATGCCTTCCGGCGTCCCGGGAACCTTAATCATGACATTTTCCCGGCCGACCGCCTTCCACAAGCGGCGCGCCTCTTTTAAGGTGTCTTCCGTATCGTGAGCCAGTAGGGGCGAAACTTCCAGACTGACATAACCGTCCCTCCTGCGGGTGCTTTGATAGACCGGCCGCAGCGCATCGGCTGCGTCCTGAATATCGCGTATGGCTAGGAGTTCGTACCGACCGGCCGCATCGAGATCCTTTCTACGAGCTAAGTCCTTTAACAGATCCGTATAGTACTTGCTCTCGACAATGGCCTTTTCAAAGATCGAAGGGTTCGAGGTCATGCCAGCCAGACCGTCGTCTTCGATCAGTCGCTTGAGTTCTCCCGACTCAATCAAGTCACGTCGGATATAGTCGAGCCATACCGACTGTCCGAACTTCGAAAGGGCCTTCAAAGGGTTGGTAGCTTTTTCTTTTTCCAGAATTCCAGTGGGCTGCATACGAACCTCTAGGTTGAAATCAACAACTCGTTACACTTTCCGTGATACCTACTTCGATCCCGCCATCGCCTCCCGTGCCGCTTCCACCACCTTCTCGGGAGTGAACCCAAATTTCTTGAACAAGTCCTTGGCGGGTGCGGAGGCACCGAAGCGGTGCATTCCAATCATCTTCCCGCTGGGACCAACATAACGATCCCAACCCAAGGTAGCGGCTGCCTCTACTGATACGCGGGCTTTCACCGAGGGGGGCAGAACTTGGTTACGGTACTCCTGGCTCTGCTCTTCAAAGAGGCGCCAGCAAGGCATGCTCACCACGCGCGCCTTCGTACCCTGAGACTGCAGTTGCTCGTAGGCCGTCAGGCAGAGGGAAACCTCGCTTCCCGTTCCGATGAGGATGACTTCCGGTTTGCCGCCCGGAGGGTCGGCCAAAATATAAGCTCCTTTGGCTAGACCCGAGGCGGCTCCATACTTGGACCGGTCGAGGGTAGGGACCGCCTGGCGGGTCAGCACCAGAGCTACCGGGGTATCCTTCAACGGGAGGATTACCTTCCAGGCTTCCACCACTTCGTTTGCATCGGCCGGCCGAATCACCAGCATATTCGGCATGGCCCGCAATTGCGCCAGCTGCTCGATCGGTTGGTGCGTGGGACCGTCCTCCCCCAAGCCGATCGAATCATGGGTGTAGATGAAAATGCTGGGGACCTCCATGAGCGCTGCCAGGCGGACCGCGGGCTTCATGTAGTCATTGAAATTGAAGAACGTTCCGCCGTAGGAGCGCAGTTTGGAGAGGACCAAACCGTTCACCGCTGCTGCCATGCCGTGTTCGCGAACCCCGAAGTGCAGGTTTCGTCCGCCGTAGCTGCCGGCCTGGAAGTCCCCAGCGCCCTCGAACTTGAGCCGGGTGCGGTCTGAGGTCGCCAAATCGGCCGAACCTCCGATGATCCAGGGCAAGTTCTGCCCCAGTAGATTGAGGACTTTTCCGGAACTGTCGCGGGTAGCCATACCCTTGGAATCGGCAGGGAATTGGGGCAAGCCGCGATCCCAGCCTTCCGGCAGTTCGCGGTGCTCCATCAACTCGATGTGATTCGCCAGCTCGGGGAATTTCTTTCGATATTCTGCGAACAGCTGCATCCAGTTTTCCCGCAGTTCGTGCCCACGCCGACCAATGCCTTGCTCAAAATGTTCCAGAACTCCATCGGGAACCAGGAACTGCGCATCTTCCGGCCAACCATAGAACTTCTTCGTGAGGCGTGTCTCCTCCGCGCCAAGGGGCTCTCCATGAGCGGCATTCGTGTCCTGCTTGTGCGGTGATCCATAACCGATATGGCTGTGGACCATGATGAGAGTTGGCGCGTCCGGGGTTTGTTGAAAAAGGCGATAGGCATTGTCTAGGGCATCCAAATCATTGGCATCGGCTACTTCCGTAACATTCCAGCCGTAGGCGGAAAAGCGCTTTCCGACATCCTCACTCAACGACCAAGAGGCTGGTCCGTCGAGTGTCACTCGATTGTCGTCATAAATCCAGCACAGGTTGGCCAGCTTTAAATGGCCAGCGAGCGATGCCGCCTCGCTGCCCACGCCCTCCATAATGTCGCCGTCCCCGCAGAAGGCATAGATGTTGTAGTTGAAGATCTCAAAACCAGGGCGGTTCAAATGGGCCGCTCGCCACTTGCTCGCGATTGCCATGCCGACGCTGGTTCCGATTCCTTGACCGAGAGGGCCGGTGGTCGTCTCAATCCCCCCGGCAATGCGATACTCGGGGTGGCCCGGAGTCTTGCTATCCAGTTGTCGAAACCTCTTAATGTCATCCAAGGTGATAGCGAATTCCCCGGTGGACTGGTATTCAGGGTTCGTGCCGCGAACCTGGCTCAGGTACAACAACGCGTAGAGCAGCATGGACGCATGCCCGTTTGAAAGCACGAAGCGGTCGCGATTGGGCCAGGTAGGATCTTGGGGATCAAAACGCAGGAAGTACTGCCACAAGCTATAGGCAACGGGAGCCAGCCCCATGGGTGCGCCGGGATGGCCGGAATTGGCCCGCTCGACGGCGTCGATGGCCAGCGTGCGGATCGTGTTGATGCACAAGGTTTCCAATTGCTTGCCGGTCAAGGTTTGCTCACTCACCGCCATAAACGGTTCCTCCTCCCTCTGAAAATTCGGGATGCAGGACAACGGATGGAAGTTTCTCGAAACTATCCTAGGTTGCAGTGTATCAAGATCGGGCGATCCCCGTGGGTTGGAAAAGTGACGGGTTCAGGCCCGGGGGGTGCGGATGGTCTTCGGTCGGCTCCATGCGGTCAAGGAAAACTGGCAAAACCAACAGGCGGAAGAGATGCGACCCAAGGCTCGATCTTCGAGGCGCGGAGTGAGAAGGCAAGATGGGACAAAAGATGAATTGATCGCCTTCAACCGCGCCTTCCCATCTTCCGGTCCCGCGTTTACAATCAAAACGTAACTTCGATCGAGTGGCTGTAGGACGTGCTGCTCTCTGCGCTTCCTGAATAGGCGTACTCGTATGGGCTTCCATGGCGCTGAAGGAGTCGGAAGCGATTGTCCTGCGATCTTATCCCGTGCGCGAGGCTGACCTCCTGGTCACGTTATTTACTAGGTTGGAAGGCAAGGTTCACGGGGTGGCCCGTGCGGCGAAAAGGTCCAAGCGGCGGTTTGGTGGGGCGCTCGAGCCACTCACCTATGTACGAGCCTATTACGCGGATCGCGAGCAGCAAGAATTGGCGCGGCTGGACGCCTGCGAAATCTTAGAGTCGCCGCTCTCTAGCGAAGTAACGTATCCGCGAGTAGTGGCGCTGGGCCACGTGGCGGAATTGCTCGACGAGCTGCTTCCGGATCGTGAAACGAATGATCCGGTGTTCCGGCTGACGCTCTCGGTCGTGGCGGGGCTGCGGGGCCGGGATGTGTGGCTGCCAATCACCTATTTTGAGCTTTGGATGACGCGGTTGATGGGCTATCTGCCGGACCTTTCAGCCTGCATGGTGTGCGGGCGACTCTTGGATGGAAACCGGGCATTTTTTCACGGGCTATCGGATGGGCTCATGTGTGCGAACGACAAGCGGCTGGCGTCATCGGAGATCTCGGCTACTTCCCGGGCACGAGCGGCGGAGATGCTTCGCGCTCCGCTCGAAAGCTTGAGCCGGGAGCGGTGGTCGAAAGCCGACGCCGCGGATCTGCGGAAGTTTTTGCTACAGACATTAGAGCGCCACCTCGAAAAGAAGCTTGTAACTCCAGGGATGCTAGAGAAAATCAGCACTTAGCCATTTCCCGTTGGCATGGAGCCGCTACCATGTGCACGGCACTATCCTGCGGAAAGCGCGATAAGGATTCGTGACCTCCTCCAAGTCCAATCCGCCGACGTTCCAGGAGCTCATTCTGCGGCTCGAGAAGTTCTGGGCTGATCGTGGATGTGTGCTCGAGCAACCCTATGATCTTGAAGTCGGTGCCGGGACGATGGCGCCCGAAACCTTCCTTCGAGTGCTCGGTCCGCAGCCGTACAAAGTGGCTTATGTGCAGCCCTCGCGGCGACCGGCCGACGGACGCTACGGGGAAAATCCGAATCGTCTCTATAAGCATCTGCAGTTACAGGTCATTCTCAAACCGCCGCCCTCCAACGTGCAGCAACTGTATTTGGAGTCGTTGGGCGCCATGGGAATCGCTTTGCGCCAGCATGACATCAAGTTTGAAGAAGACAATTGGGAGGCCCCCACGCTGAGCGCCTGGGGTGTCGGTTGGCAAATCATGCTGGACGGTTTGGAGATCACCCAGTTCACCTACTTCCAACAATGTGGGGGCTTGGCGCTCGATCCCATCTCGGCCGAGCTGACGTATGGCCTGGAGCGAATTGCTGCATTCCTGCAGGATGTCGATTCGATTTACGACATCGTGTGGGCGCGGGATCCGGAAACCGGCCGCCTTACTACCTATGCGGAAGTGCGACTGGGCGAGGAGCAGCAGTTTTCCGCTTACAACTTCGAAGCGGCAGACGTGACGAAGACGTGGAAGCACTTTGAGTTGTTCGAGGCCGAGTGCAAGGCGCTGCTCGACAGCTACGACGCCTGCCAGGATCGGCAGGCACGCGACGGCAATACTCCGAACAAGCTGCGGTTTCCCCTGTTGCCGGCCTACGATCTCTGCCTGAAGTGCTCCCACTTATTCAATATCCTCGATGCCCGGGGCGCCATCTCCGTCACTGAGCGCGTGGCAGTCATCGCCCGAGTGCGGGCGCTGGCCGTGCGGATTGCAAAAGCCTACGTGGACCAGCAAGGCCAGCCTGGTTCGGAAAAGGAGACGGAGAAACGACCGAGATCTGCGAGAAAGCTGGAAGTCATACCGATCCGTTGAAAAGTCCGCCAGGGAGGTTGTGAATCGAGAGATGCGTGGGGAGGGACGTCGCCAAAGCTTTGTGATGAGATTCCGGAGTTTGCGAGAATAGAATTGTCCTAAAATGCCTGACTTTCTTCTTGAAATCGGTTGTGAAGAAATACCCGCCCGGATGATCGACGCTGCTGCGCTCGATCTGCGCGAGCGGCTAGGCAGGCTGCTCGAAGATGAGCGCCTCGCTACCAACCCGCCCGTCTCTCATCTGGAGTCTCCGCGCCGCTTGGCCGTCCTGGCTCAAGGAATCTCGCCAGCGCAGCCGGATATCACGGAACAGATTGTAGGTCCTCCGGTCTCTGCCGCCTTCGAAGATGGTCAGCCCACAGCGGCAGCCCATGCCTTTGCCCGCAAGGCGGGGGTCGAACTGCGCAACTTGGAACGGGTGGCGACCGCAAAAGGGGAACGCCTCTCGGCGACGATGACGAAAAGAGGTCGAACAGCCGCCGAGGTCCTGTCGGATTTGCTTCCCAAACAGATCCAAGCCATTGCCTGGCCAAAAACCATGTACTGGCGCCAGCCCGGTGAAGTTTTTGTGCGGCCGGTGCGCTGGCTGGTGGCGATGCTCGATGGGGAAGTGATCCCCATGGAATTCGATGGTATTCGCGCCGGTAATGTTTCCCGCGGCCATCGGATTCTATCGGATGGGCCTGTCGCGATTCCGGCGGCGGGCGATGCCTACCGGAAGGTGCTCGAAGCCGCCAAGGTCCTCGGCCGGGAGGCCCGCGAGCGGCAGATTGAGAACGCTCTCGATACTTTAACCCGCAGGATTGCCGGCGCAGGCTGGCGCAAGGACCGAAACCTGCTCGATACGGTCGTCAATCTTACCGAGTGGCCTGCGGCGATTCTGGGCAGTTTCGACCGCGAATTTCTGGAGCTGCCGGAAGAGGTCCTGGTCACGGTCATGCGCGATCACCAGAAATACTTTGCAGTCGAGGATGCTCGCGGCCAGCTGTTGCCGCATTTTTTGGCCGTGCTGAACACCGACGGAGATCCTGAGGGAATCATTCGTCACGGACACGAGCGGGTGTTGCGCGCCCGCTTCAACGACGCGCGATTTTTCTGGCAGACCGACCAGAAACATCCCTTACGCGAGCGTACCCACTGGCTGAAGAACGTCACCTTTCAGAAGGATCTCGGGAGCTACTACGAAAAGACCCTCCGCATCCAGCGACTTTCGAGTTGGCTTTGCGAAATCATTCGTCAGAGCGACCAGGCCGTGCGGCCGGGGATCGTGCATAAGGCAGCCTATCTCGCCAAGACTGACCTTACGACCGAGTTGGTGAAAGAGTTCACCGAACTCCAGGGCATTGTGGGCGGACTCTATGCTCGCATCCAGGAACTGGACGCGGGGATGCGGAAAGAGACACAGGAGTTGATCGCCGAGACGATCTACGACCAGTACAAACCGCAATCCATGGAGGATTCGGTCCCGCGTACCGTAGAAGGGGCGGTACTCGCCGTGGCCGACAAAACGGATACGGTTGCGGGCATGCTGGCCTTGGGCTTCGAGCCCAGCGGTTCGCGGGATCCTTTCGCCTTACGCCGCTTGGCCAATGGGATTGTGAAGATCATCGCGGAGCATAAACTGCCAGTTCGATTCAGCCAGCTGGCCGAGGATGCGCGGGAGGCCTATCGGGGATCGAGCGCGGAGCGAAAATTCCCGGCGGGGGTGGATTTTGTCGCCAGTATGCGGGGATTTTTCCGCGAGCGGCTGGAATTCTACCTGACCGACCGATTGGACTTTAAGTACGATGTCGTCAATGCGGTGCTGGCGGCGGACGCCGATGATGTCGTCGATGCGATTGCCCGCGCCGATGCTGTCGCCAAGGTTCGTCCGTCCCCCGACTTCGAATCCGTCTCCATTGCCTTCAAGCGTATCAAGAACATCCTGCGACAAGCCGATGCGGCAGGCAAGAAGAGAGCCGCAGCCCTCGATCTCAGTTTGATTGAGGAAGCACACGAACGCGAGCTGGCCTCTCGCATTCCGCAGGTGGCAGAGCTGGTTGCAGCCCTGCGGCGAGAAAAGAACTATGAGCAGGCGTTGACGGAAATCTCAAAACTTCGCCCTGCCGTGGATTCCTTCTTTGACAAGGTGATGGTCATGGTCGAGAACGAACCCATTCGGGCCAACCGACTCCAACTGCTGGCGACTCTGTTGCGCGAGTTCTCCACCATTGCCGACTTTTCCGAAATCGTAACCGAGACTCAGGAACCTCAACCTTCGTGAAACCTTAAAGGACCGAATATTATGGCTACCACTACTTTCTCTGAAACCGAAACAGAAATGACAAGCAAGGCACCCGCCAAGACCACCAAGTACGTGTACTTTTTCGGCAGCGGCAAGGCCGAAGGCGACGGGAAGATGAAAGACGAGCTTGGCGGAAAGGGGGCGGGCCTCGCCGAGATGACCAACGCAGGGTTGCCCGTCCCGCCTGGCTTCACGATCCAAACCGAGGCTTGCCGCGAATTCATGCGTCTCGGACAAGTTTCCCACGAAGTCGGTCAGCAGATGGAGGCGGCACTCAAACGGCTGGAAGAATTGCAGGGCCAAGAACTGGGACGCGGCGACCACCCTCTGTTGGTGAGTGTGCGCTCGGGAGCGAAGTTCTCGATGCCGGGCATGATGGACACGATTCTAAACCTCGGACTGAACGATGAAAGCGTCGAAGCCCTGGCCAAACGCAGCAACAACCCACGTTTCGCCTATGATTCCTATCGCCGCTTGATTCAGATGTTCGGCAATGTGGTGCTCGAGATTCCGAAATCCGCCTTCGACGAAGTGTTCGAGGCCAAGAAAAAGCAGAAAAAAGCCAAACTCGACACCGACCTCGATGCCCAAGCGCTGAAGGAAGTCATTGCGAGTTACAAGAAGGTAGTTAAGAAACACACCCGGCGCGACTTTCCCCAGGATCCCCACGAGCAGCTGATCCTGGCGCGGGACGCGGTGTTTCGCTCCTGGAATAATGATCGGGCCAAGCACTACCGGCGGATCAGCAATATTTCGGACGAGCTAGGCACCGCGGTAAACGTGCAAGCCATGGTTTTTGGCAACCTCGGCGAAACCAGCGGTACGGGTGTGGGCTTTACCCGCAATCCTGCCACTGGCGAGAAGGAGTTTTTTGCTGAGTTTCTGATGAATGCGCAAGGAGAAGATGTCGTCGCGGGCATTCGTACTCCGCTTCACATCGCCGAGCTGGAAAAGAAGATGCCCGAGGTTTACAACCAGCTTCGTGAGATCACCACCCGGCTCGAGAGGCATTATCGCGACGTGCAGGACTTTGAGTTTACCATCCAGGACGGCAAGCTCTACATGTTGCAGACCCGCAATGGAAAGCGGACCGGGATCGCCGCCGTACGGATTGCCAGCCAGATGGTCGAAGAAGGTTTGATCACCAAGGAAGAAGCGATCTTCCGAGTGGAGCCCAATCAGGTCGTGGATTTTCTCGTGCCGCGACTCGATGAAGGGGACGTGAAGCCGGAGGATGTCCTTACTACCAAGGGTTTGCCCGCGTCTCCAGGCGCTGCGGTGGGTCAGATTGTGTTTACCGCGGATGATGCGGTTGCCAAGGCGGGCCACGGCGCGGAAAAGCAGCCTGTGATACTGGTTCGTGCCGAGACTACTCCTGAGGACATTCACGGTATGGAAGTCGCCGCCGGCATTCTCACTTCTCAGGGAGGCATGACGAGCCACGCAGCCGTGGTCACCCGCGGCATGGGAAAGTGTTGTGTGGCGGGTGCCGGTGAAATCGCGATCGATGAGAGAACCCGCCAAGTGCGAGCTCGAGGCCAGGTGCTGAAGGAAGGAGACTGGATAACCCTCGATGGCAGCAGTGGTCGTGTCTTCAAGGGAAAGAAACGCTTGCTCCCCCCCGCTCCCGAGAATCTAGCCATGCTCGAAAAGTTCATGCAGTGGGCGGAGCCCTTCCGCAAGATCGGGGTGCGCGCGAACGCTGACATTCCCCGCGACGCCCAGAAGGCTCGTGAGTTCGGAGCCGAAGGCATCGGCCTGTGTCGCACCGAGCACATGTTCTTTGCTCCCGAGCGCGTGCCCCACATGCGGACGATGATCATGGCGGGTAATGAAAAGGACCGCCGGGCTGCGCTGAGAGAACTTCTTCCCATGCAGCGTCGTGATTTTGAGGGACTGTTTCGCGTCATGGACGGCCTGCCGGTCACCATCCGCTTGCTTGATCCGCCTTTGCACGAGTTCTTGCCCAAGCGTGAGGAACTGATGGTTCAAATCGGCGTGCTCGAAGCCACCAAGCCAAAATCGCCGAAGCTGAAACCGCTCAACGCTCTGTTACGGCGCGTCGAAGAGCTGCACGAGTTCAATCCCATGCTGGGACATCGCGGTTGCCGATTGGGAATTACCTATCCCGAAATCACGGAGATGCAGGCGCGGGCTATCTTCGAAGCCGCGGTCGCGGTGGAGAAGAAGGGGATCAAGACGCACGCAGAGGTGATGATTCCGCTCACTGCCACGCTGAAGGAGCTAACCAATCAGGCGGCGATCGTGCGACGAGTTGCGGACGAAGTGTTTCAGAAGAAAGGGAAAACCGTCCATTACCTGGTAGGCACGATGATCGAGCTGCCGCGCGCGGCCTTGCTTGCCGGGGAAATTGC
>DASPVG010000038.1:0-10657 GCA_035622455.1 Terriglobales bacterium | reverse complement strand
CTGCGCTGGAGCTGCCGGCGTGTTCTTTGGCCGCAACGTCTTCCAAGCTCGAAACATGGAGTTGTTTCTCGAGCAAGCACGCGAGGTTTTGAACCACCCCGAACTCGTTCATCCCAAGCCTTGATGCCGGAAAACCACCGAGCCAGGGTCGAACCATGGGACGCATTCTCGATGGGCGCGCCGGTTACCGCATTTGTCCCGAAAGACACGTTGGCTCCAGCCGCTGATGATCGGCGGAGGTTTTCTTCGCGCGCCTTCAAAAGCATCGCTTGTTCATGGTTGCTGGGAGTAAGGGGAACATGAGCCTGCTGGCGGTCGATATCGGTTCCAGCGCCTGTAAGGCCATCCTGTTCGCCGCCGATGGCGAGATCCTGGCGCAGCACGCCACCTCCTATCGGCCGGAGTTTCCTCGTCCATGCTTCGCGGAAATGGATCCCGAAACCTTCTGGGACGCGCTCTGCTCGGCCTCGCGCGCCGTGGCCCAAGATCAGGCACATCGCGTGCGGGCGCTTTGTCTCAGCTCGCATGGAGAAACTTTTGTTCCGGTCGATGGCGATGGCCGCCCGCTCAGCCATGCCATTCTGAACCAGGACAGTCGCGCCCTCGAGGAGTCGATCTGGTGCGAGGCCATCCTCGGTCGCCAACGCCTCTTTCACATCACCGGGCTGGTAGCGCATCCCATGTACCCGCTGCCCAAGATTCTCTGGTTGCGCAAACATAGCCCGGAGATGTTTCGTTCCACCCGTTCGTTCCTCACTCTCATCGGCTATCTCCTCGAGAAGATGGGACTCCCGGGCTACGTAGACTATTCGCTGGCATCGCGCTTCCTGGCTTTCGACATCGCCAAGCGTACCTGGTCGGATGAGATTCTCCGTGCAACAGAACTCGACGCCGCCCGTCTTCCGGTCCCGGTACCGGCGGGCACAGTCGTCGGAACCCTGAAGGCGGGAGTCGCCGGTCAGCTCGGCGTCCCGGCAGGGACCCAGGTCGTGCTCGGAGGCCACGATCAGCCTTGTGGCGCGCTCGGCGCCGGAGTGATGGGCCAGGGTCGTGTTTCGGACTCGATGGGCACCTACGAGTGTCTGCTGGCGGTCTCGGATGCTCCCAGTCTGAGCGAACGCGCGTGCCAGTGCGCACTCAACTCCTATTGCCACGTGGTCCCGGACAAGTTCGTGACTCTCGCTTACTTCCCCTCCGGAATCATGCTCCAATGGTTTCATGACTTGTTGTATGCCAATGGATCGGGAGAAGTAGTGTCCTCGGCTGCGGCGCAGGATGGTGAAGCTCGCCACTATCAGCAGTTGGAGGCCCACGCTCCCGCAGGACCGACCGGATTGTTGATCACTCCCCACCTGATAGGAACCTGCAACCCCGACTTTAACCCGCGGGTTCGCGGATTCATTGCCGGCCTTCATCCTAGTATCAGTCGAGCTCACCTCTATAAAGGGATTCTCGAGGGATTGGCCTGTGAGCTGTCGATCGTGAGCGAAGCACTCGAACAGGCGGTCGGGGCATTTGAGGACATTTACGCTACGGGTGGAGGCACAGGCTCGGCTCTTGGCCTGGAATTGAGGGCGGCTCTAACCGGTCGGCGGTTGCATGTCATGAGCCGGCAGGAAGCGGTCTGCCTCGGCACAGCCATTCTGGCGGGTGTGGCCATTGGGGAATACGCAAGCCTGGGCCAGGCAGTCGCGGAGGTGGTCGGGGAAAGGGCTGTCTGGGCACCCGATCCGGCGATCTCGGCCAGTTATCGCGAGCAAGCCCATCGCTACCGTCAGCTGCGGTCGGCGGCCGTCGAACAAGCTTGAAAATGTCATGACAACCACAGGAGGAAGAAATTGATCCAGCCAACGATCGGCTTCATCGTATACGGGGTTCACAAAGACGGTCTCAAAGATCCAATGGGAGTTCCCTTCATCGATTCGTCCATTGTCGAGCCATCGAAACAGGCCCTTGTCGAAGCTGGCATGAGAATCGTCGCCCATGATGTCGTCATTGCGAGTAAGGAGGAGGCCCGCCGGGCCCTGCACAAGATGAAGTCCGACGATGCCATCGACATGGTCGTGCTTTTTTCCGGGACCTGGGTTTGGGCAGCCCATTTGGTGGCCGCCGTCCGCGATTATGTGGCTAGTGGAAAAGCCGTTCTCCTCTGGACCCACCCCGGCTCGCAAGGCTGGCGCCCCGTGGGTGGCCTGGTGATGCATGGCGGCCTGCTCGAAATTGGCGTACCTCACAAGTTCGTCTATGGGGGCGCGAGTGACTCCGAGACGATCCTCAAGATCGTCAGCTATGCCCGGGCCGCTCACCTCAAGAACATGCTGAACATGTCTACGATTGGCACCTTCGGAGGTCGCGGTATGGGGCAAACTTGCGGCGTCGCCGATCCGTCGCAGTGGATGCGCATGTTTGGCGTAGACATCGACTCGCGCGATACCACCGAACTCATTCAAACCGCGGAGGCGGTTTCGGCGAAAGAAGTCTCGGAGCTGGAGCCTCGCCTGGAAAAGCTCTTCGGCAGGATACCAGACAAAAGCTTGGTTAATGAACGTTCCATTCGTCTCTATTTGGCCATCAGGAGGCTGGTCGAGACCGAGAAGTTTGACTTCTACACCATCCAATCGTTTCCCGGGTTAGGCGACGAATATAGCGCCACTTGCTTCGCGCAAAGCATGATGCTAGAGGATGGGTTTGGAACCTCCACCCTGGGAGATTTCAATACGGCTCTCACCGTGCTGCTCCTGACCAAGCTCAGCAAGGAACCGGTATATTATGGGGACCTTCAACACATCGACAAGAAAACCAGGGAAATCAAGATCATCGGAGACGGAGCTTGTCCACCCTCGCTGGCTGGAAAGCTCGGTCCCGCGGGTTTCTCCGAGCACGGCATCCCCACCGAGGGGGAGGCGGGCGGCCTCTCCGTCAAGCTGATTTGTAAGGTCGGAGAGGGAGTCCTAGCCCGTCTCGGCCGTGTCAATGGCGAGTTCCAGATGGTCATCGTTCGCGCTTCAATCTTCGAGCCACCCAAGGAACAACTGCAGACGCGCCTCGATGAGTGCGGGATACCCTTCTGGCCCCACGGCTTTATCACCGCTCATGGCGATATCGACCGAATGCTCGAGAGCTGGACCAACGAGTACGCTTGTCTTGGCTATGGGACCGATCTTTATCCCGCTCTGATTGACTTTTGCGAACTCACCGGCATCAAACCCGTGCTGCCTTAGAAGCCAAGGCAACGCCCGGATGGATCGGTTCCAAGAGCTTGAGACTGAGAGTTGATTCCGTATGACGACAAGAGATTCTCGGATCTCACGCTGCCCTGGCTCTCGACACCTCTGCCTGATATTCCGCATCGGACCCTACCGGCAACAACACCCATAAGGTGTAGATGCCGAGGGCGGTGCCGAACGGAATATTGAACAGCGCCAGAAACGCCAGCACGAGGGTCAACACGCGCGCCCAGCGTTCACGCCGCAAAAGACCCCATCCCGCAAGGAAGCCGGCCACACCTTTGGCCAAGACAAGGATGGCAAGCGAGCTAAGGAAGGGATGCAGCCAGGCAGTTGCCGGGGCGGGCGCGCCCATCTCGGGCAGATGGACGATCACGGTGTTCGCCACAACCAACAGCAGCACGCCCAGCACCGCATTCAGAGCCGAGAGAGCCAGCCACAGAATCGCCACCAAACGGATGTGCTCTCCGACTCGACTGCGGCGTGGAAAGGCGAGAACGGGTCCGCCTGTTCCGCCCACGAATTCTCTTCCGCAGCGCCCGCAAAACCGCTGGTCTGCAGCGACCGAAGCTCCGCACCGATCACAGAACATGCTTCCCTCTTCTGGCACAAGCGTGCCGGCGCCCGACGACCGCTGGGCGCGATAAGATGGCCGGGCATCCCGTCCACAGTTTTTCCCAGTGCTGGCACATAAACGAAAAGGCCACCCTTGGCAACCAAGGCGGCCTTTTCTTCAAGGGAGAATAGTTCCGACGGAGGAATCGGCCGTCAAAACTTTCTGGCGAAATCTTATGAGTCGAAAAAAGCCCGTGTCAAGGAATTTTTAAGAAATAATACTTTTATTTTCAATAACTTACAATAGGGTTGGCAAAGATGGCTCGAGGTGTCAATCTGAGACAGAAAAACTCGAACAAAGCCTAAAGGGTTTTAATTGATGAACTTGCATTTGCCTGGGCGGGTTCCGAGCGGTTTTCCGACAGGTGCAGGGAGATAAATTCGACGTCCTGGGGCCGATCAAAGACCCGCTCGGGAAAGATGCGTTTTGCCAGGATTCTGACCCCGCCGAAGGCAATTCCAACCACCAGGGCAAACCCGATGATGATGAAGCAAAGAACGATGATATTCACCAGCAGGTTCGCGAGGTTGTCCTTCTTGCTGAAGAGTGTGTTTTCGTTCCAGGTCACATCGGCGTCATAGTTCACCGAAGCCAGCAAGGACTTCGCCTCGCTCACTGACAGCGGACCTTCGGCCACCACCACGATCGGTCCTGTGCGCTTTTCATACATCGGTTCTTCATTCCCGTCAGAAGCGGGAGACGGCTGTCGATTCTGCGGGTAAGCCGCTTCGATTTTCCGCAGATGATCGGCGGCAATTTGCGGGGTCGGATAGGAAATCAGCATCAAAGTTGCTTCCCCGCCCGATGCGTTGTAATTCCCCAGCACAACCTCGGCGCCACGGCTGAAATCTACGAGTTCGGCAGAAATCGGCGATTTCACTCGCTCGAGGGTCACGGGGCCAAGCACATACCGCACCGAGTTCTTGACAGAGGACGGGCGCGGCAGATAGGCATGCAGTACCGGCAGACTCCGCGTCTCTCCCGGAGGCAGCGGAAGACCGGCTGCCAGCTCGCGGAGTTCGGCCGCAGACATGGCGGAAAGCCGCTCAAACACCGCATCGATGAGGATGTTGCCGCGATAGAAGAGCACCCGCTCATTGAGAGACGCGGCTTGATCTCCGATCTTTTCCACTAGCATCGGGGGCGTCTGATAGTAGGTAAAGGCGCCGAACGCACCGCTAGCATCGGCGAATCGGGCCGCCTTCAAAGTGAGCTTCCTTCCGTCGTCTCGTGTATAGGTAGCTGCCTGAAACTCACGGAAGCCGTACTCCTCGAGCACAGACCGATTCACCGGATCGGCGCTGGCAGGATCGACGCTGGTGGTGAGCGACCCCACAACTTGCCAGCCTCCAAAGGTGGTGGGCAGCAGGGGTGAGGTGCCGGGATTCGGCCTCGAAGGACCGCGCGCGAAAGCCGGGCGGGCAAAACACAATCCAAGGAGAACAACGGGAATGAGTTTGGAAAGTTTCATCCCAAAAGGCTGAAGGTTCGGAAAGCTCCGCTAGTTCTTAGACTACCGGGGCGGAAGGAAAGTTTCCAGTAGGCCGCTACGGAGCTCCGGTTTTCTCCATCCGGCTCGCCACCTTCACGCCGCTCAAACCGTTTACGTACTTTGCCATACCCCGATAGATCGCTTCGGCGATGCGTTGCTGGTAGTCGGCGGTTCGTAGGCGCCGCTCATCGGATGGAT
Organism: Terriglobales bacterium; assembly: GCA_035622455.1. Taxonomy (GTDB): domain Bacteria; phylum Acidobacteriota; class Terriglobia; order Terriglobales; family Acidobacteriaceae; genus JAFAGX01. Next base: position 5,124 of record DASPVG010000038.1, on the reverse strand, counting down.
TGCTCAGAAAGGAGATCTCCGCCAGGATGGAAGGCATGTTGGCACCGATCAGTACGATAAAGGGCGCCTTCTTTACGCCCCGGTCGCGCAAGCCCGGGTTTTTGGATCTCAGGCCGCCGAGCAGCGACTGGTTCACGTCGACGGCGAATTCTCGCGATTCTTCGATCTTGTCTTTCAAGGCGATCTTCTTCACCAAGTCTTGCAATTCGTGGATCGACTCCTCGGAAACCGCGTTCTCCCGCGCCGCCACCTCGAGTGCCTCCGGAGAGGAGGTAAAGTTCAGGTAATAGGTTTCGACGCCTCGGGCATCGGGATCACGGCTTGAATTGGCATGCACCGAGATGAACAGATCCGCTTCCTCGCGGTTGGCGATGGCCGTGCGGGTTTCAAGCGGGATAAAACTGTCGTCTTCGCGCGTATAGATAACCTGCGCTCCCAAACGCGATGCGAGCAGCTTGCCTAACCGCAGGCTGACCTCGAGCACCAGATCCTTTTCTTCGAAGCCGTGGGGGCCGATGGTTCCGGTATCGTGGCCGCCGTGGCCGGGGTCGATCACGATCTTGCCGATTTTCAAACCCAGCACCCGAGTGAGAGAACGATCTCCGCTAGCCATGGGCTGGGCTTCGCGAGCATCGAGGCTGCCCCGTGACCCACCCTTCAGTCTGTGGCTGACTTTGTCTTGGGTGATCGCGGCGGTGCCGGACAGGATCGGAGGTTGGACTCGGGATGGGCTCGCCTTGGCCGTTGCGGGCCTTGGAGAATCGTCATCATCGGCCTCAACGATGGTCTTCTTCACACCGCCGCTGGTTGCCCCAACCGACGGCGCGGCCCGGCCGTCATGGTTTGCCGGGCAGGAGGAAGAATGCGGATCTTTATCGGCACACGCCTTCGACCCCGGTCCCGAATCTTTGACCACCGAGGTCAAATCGCGCGCGTCATCGTTTTGGGAGGAATCTCGCGCCGGTGGCGAATCCGGTGCATCGCCCGCCAGCACCACCTTTGGCGGCAGCACCGCAACCGGTTGAGCTTCCTTTGCGGGCGCGCCGGAAGAAACCTCTTTTCCTGCGCCCCGCGTCTCCGACTGCTTATCGTGAAGCTCGACCACCAGACGAGGTGGACTGGACCGCCAACGGGATTCAACGTCCAGGTCCCCACCCAGCTCGAGCACGATTCGCGTCTGGTGCGGCTTGAACTGCGAAACCCGGATCTTCTTAATGAGGCCCGGAGGGGCATCGAAGGTCTTGCCGACAAGCGCCGGATCCAACCGGGTGTCGAACAGGTCGAAGAATACGCGATGGGGATTCTCGATGGTTTGGGACTCGTACCGTACCCGGTCTTCTAAATCGATCGCTACCCGTGAGCTCTCCCCATTCGACCAAGAGCGAATTCCTGTAACCCGGACCAGCTTCCCCCCGCCCGCATTTGCCGGACGGGCGGAATCCTGATTCTCCGGGGAGTGCGTTTCCTTCGCCTCGCCCGAACGGTTCTCACTCTCCTCCCCGGCCGGGGATAGGGCCGTGTCTTCGGATGGCGGGCCCGATCGTAATTCGGGTTTCGTCGCCAATTGCGCGAGTTCCTTGCGTGCCTGTTCGGCAAATTGGTTTCTTGGATAGCGACCGAGAAACTCCTGGAACGTCTCCTGGGCACGCGCTCGATCGCGAAGATCTTGCTTGTAGATTTCCCCGATGTGGAACAAGGCGGCAAACCGCGACTTACTCCCCGGATACTGTCGGCGGAGAAATTCATATTGCTGAATCGCCGAGCGCAGGATCTCGTCATCCTCAAAACGTCTTCCCATCTCTTCGAGCAATTGCGCCACGGCAAACGCGCTAGGGTCAGCCTTGACCGACGTGGGGCATTCGAGGTAAACCCGACGATAGGCGTTGATCGCTTCCTGGTAATCTGCTCGCGTGCGTTCTCGGGCGGGCCGTGTTTCGAGCGTCTCCTCGAGATTTTCCGCGGAGGAGAACTGCGATTTCGCCCACGCCTGGGACCGGGGCTGGCGGGCGCTCAGAGGCACAGACAGGAGCAGCACGAGAAAAGCCGCACCTGAACCCAGCACGCGTCCTCTTCGACCTGGATTCTTCAATGTAAGGCCCGTGGGCGCCCTGAAGTTTAGGGCTTCTGTTCGAACCTGAGCTGCCGTGCGATCAGTCCGTGTTGCTGATGTAAAGCACCCCGCGCGAATCTCGTTGCACGCGAATCGGGTCGTTGACGGGGCTTCGCAAGAGCCGATCGCCGGAGTTTTGTCCCCCGTAATAGAGCTGCGTGATTCGCTTGACGTAGTTGCGTGTCTCAACGAAATGGGGCACACCCGAACTCCGCGCCACTGCTCCTGCCCCGGCGTTGTAGGCTGCCAGGGTCAGCTTCACATCGCCGCCGTAGCTTTCCATAAGCTGTTTCAACCGGCGAACACCGGCATCCACGTTCTGCTCGGGGTCGAACGGGTTGGATACGTTCAACTGCCGGGCGGTCTGCGGCATCAGCTGCATCAATCCCATGGCGCCTTTGCGTGAAACGGCATTGGGATTGAAATTCGACTCCACTTTGATCACCGCGCGAACCAAGTTGGGATCCACGTTATGCCGCGCGGCAGCTTGCTCGATGGCGGCGTCGATGTCACCCTCGGAAAAGGTTCGTGGAAGGTTCGACAAGGCTGCGCTCGCGGAACTGCCCTCCCGCGCACCCAGATACTGGTTCACCTCGGCTGCGGCGGAGCGGGCCGCCTGCACGTTCGCGGATGGAACCGGCTTCCAGCGATGTTCCGTATTGCTCCAAAACACCAGCGCACTGTGCGGCAGAGCAGCCTGCGACCGTTTTCCGGGAGTTGCCGGGGGCGCCTCGTTGACGTAAATCGTCCGCCCCGAGTCGTCGGTGGTGGGCTTAATCACCGAGTCTCGCCTCGCCTGCGCGTGCAGACATTCGACGCCGGGAGCAAAGTTCCCGACTACGATTGCCAGCAAGGCGATTTGGAGGCACTTTCGCATACCAGTTGCGTGCCACTGAGAGGCACAAACACCCCTCCGCCTACCCTTCACGAGCCTGGATGGAGAATGCCTAGAGTGCTTTGATTATAGGGTCACCGAGCCTGCGCGGCAATCGGTCAGAAGGGAATAGAACCATCAAAGGTAATCTGCCTAAGCTACTGACTGGCCATGAATTAACCCCCTGGTAACGTCGCCGCTTGGGAGCAGAAAAGGCGGGCGCGCCGGCACCCCACCCCGATGACGTACCGAAGTGAGGTCCCGGGCCCTATCCGGACGGAGCACTATGATAGGTTGGGATTGTGTGAATGAAGGATCGAACACTCCTCACGATCACACCCGCGACTCTCTGATGCTCTTCGGCTTTTGGTATCGCGCAATGCCGAGCGGGGAGCTGACTCCGAACCGTCTCGACAAAGCCCTGCTTCTAGAAACGCCGCTGGTCCTCGGGCGCGACCGGCGGGGAAAACCGTTCGCTCTGTACGACGCCTGCCCCCATCGAGGCATGCCGCTCGCCTACGGTCGCTTTGACGGCGCTGAGCTCGAATGCAGCTATCATGGCTGGCGATTCGAGGCGCACAGCGGACAGTGCCAGGCGATTCCTTCCCTCACCTCGGACCAGCATCTGAAAATCGACCGTATTTATGCCGGCAGCTATGCCTGCCAGGATCAAGACGGTTACACCTGGGTCTTCATTCCTGAACCTCCACCCCCGGGGGCCGGATTTACGAAAGCAGCCGAGCCACCCATCCCGGTCCCGCAGGTCCCGACCTTTGGCGAGCAGTTCCAGACCGCTCACCTCACCGCCGACCTTCCCTCCAGCGTCGATCACGGCATCATCGGATTGATGGATCCGGCGCATGGTCCCTTTGTTCACCGAGCTTGGTGGTGGCGCACCCGGAGCAGCATTCACGAGAAACAAAAGAATTTCGAGCCACTGCCAATGGGCTTCCGCATGAGCGCGCATGCACCCAGCTCGAACAGTGCGCCGTATAAGCTGTTGCGGTTGTACGCCGACGCGGAGTCGATCACTACGACCATCGATTTCGTATTGCCCAATCAACGCTATGAAACGATTCGAGCCGGAAGGTATTGGTTTGCCAGCTTGACCACGGTGACGCCGGTTACCAGGGATCGCTGCCGCATCGACGTGGTGGCGAAATATAACATCTTTCGCTGGCTGCCGTTCGGACCCGGGCTATTGAAGGCTTTCTTTGCCAGGTTCGTTGAGCAGGACCGCCGCACGATGGAGAGGCAGTCGGAAGGTCTCAAGCATGATCCGCATTTGATGCTTATCGATGACGCAGACCGCCCGGCCAAGTGGTACTTTCAGATCAAAGAAGCGTATCTCGAAGCCAAGCGTACGGGCACCGCGATGCGGCACCCCATGACCAGTTCGGTAAGCTTGAAATGGAGAAGCTAGGACGGGAGTCTGGCGCAAGCTTGGTTCGACACCTCGGCAGTCGTGACCCGAAACCGGCCAGACCTCTTCAACTGCCGAGCAATCCCTCGACAACCGCATAAGCTGCGTCCAGAGCGGAGTCGAGCGCGGCGGGATCTTTTCCGCCTGCTTCTGCCAAGTCCGGACGCCCGCCGCCTTTTCCTCCGACCCTCTCCGCCACCGGGCCGATCACTTTCCCCGCCTGTATGCGGCCGGTCAAGTCTTTGGTTACGCCGACAATCAGGGAAACGCTGCCGTTGGTGGTTGAGCCGAGCACCACCACGCCGGAGCCGATCTTGCCGCGAAGCTGATCGACGAGCGTGCGCATCTGCGGGCGGTCGAGGTTGTCGACCCGGTGTGCCAGGACCTTCACGCCGCGAATCTCTTTGATCTTCTCGCCCACCGCAGCCATGCTCGACGAAGCCGATTTCATGCGCGCCTGGTCAAGGTCACGCTGCAGGCGCTTGATCTCGGCCTCTTTTCTTTCGAGCTCGGCTCTGAGGGCCTCGGCAAACGACCTTGAGGGCTCCCCCCGGGAGTGCGCCTCCTCCTTTTCGGTCTTTTGCGACACCGCAGGACTGACGAAGCCTGCGACCACACTCTCCAGCTGGTGGTCTTTCTGGAAGCGATGCAGGGAATCCTCACCGGTCACCGCCTCCACCCGACGCACGCCCGAAGACACGCTCCCTTCCTTCAGAA
>DASPVG010000037.1:0-17343 GCA_035622455.1 Terriglobales bacterium | reverse complement strand
CTCGATGGTCCCCGCTTTCTCAAACGGACACGGCTTTCCCTCTAAATGGTCCTCAAATTCTTTGCGCCACTTCTTTACGATGGAAATCGTGGGCATGGCGGCGGCATCGCCTAAAGGACAAAACGTCCGGCCCAATATGTTTTCCGACAAGTATTGAATGTTGTCGATGTCTTTTCGGACCCCGCCTCCGGCGTGGAACCGGGTCAGCGTTTTCTCCAGCCAGTCGGTGCCTTCGCGGCAGGGGATGCACCACCCGCAGCTCTCGTGCCGGTAGAAACGCATGATTCGCAGGGCAAACTTCACCATGCAGGTGGAGTCGTCGCAGACGACCACTCCCCCTGAACCGAGCATGGAACCGGCCTTCATGAGGGAGTCAAAATCCATAGGGACATCGATTTCTTCCCGGGTGAGAAGCGGCGTACTCGAACCTCCGGGCAGGACGGCTTTCAGGGCGCGGTCCTTTCGGATGCCGCCGCCCACGTCATAGATCATCTTCTTGAGGTTGTACCCCATCGGGAGCTCGTACACGCCGGGCCGGTTCAAGTGACCACTGAGGCAAAACAAGCGTGTGCCCCCGTTCTTGGGAGGGCCCAGTTTGGCGTACCATTCCGCCCCGCCCAGGATGATGGGCGGGACACTGGCCAGCGTCTCCGCATTGTTGATCACCGTCGGCCCGCCCCAGAGCCCAACCACGGCGGGGAAGGGAGGTCGAATGCGGGGAATCCCGCGCTTGCCCTCGAGCGACTCCATCAAAGCCGACTCCTCCCCCACTTCATAGGCGCCGGCGCCCCCATGCCAGTACACGTCGAAGTCGAATCCGCTGCCCAAGATGTTCTTGCCCAGGATGCCGCGGGCGTAGGCGTCCCGGATCGCCTTCTGCATGATCACCGACACATAACGGTATTCGCCGCGAATGTAGATGAATCCGGTGTGCGCCCCCACGGCGATCCCGGCGATCATTACACCTTCGATGACCGCGTGGGGGTCGTGCTCAAAGATCAACCGGTCCTTGCAGGTTGCCGGTTCACTTTCATCGCCGTTGCACAAAATGTATTTCGGTTTCGGGGACTGCTTGGGGACGAAAGACCACTTCAGTCCCGTATTGAATCCCGCGCCCCCCCGACCCCGCAACCCGGAATCCTTTACTTCCGCAATGATGGCATCCGGTTGCATCCCAAGCGCCTTCCTGACCGCCTTGTAGCCGTCGAGTTCGAGATAGCGGTCGATATCGGTCGCACCCAGGCCGAACCGCTTGGAGACAACTTTCACTTCGTCGGGATGGGAAACTAACTCAGCCATTTCTGTGAACCATTAAGCGATGGACGGGTAGACAAGGCGAAACCATAACCCAAGGATTTCTATTTTCCTTAGAGCCTCGATTCGCCTCCTTTCTTCCTGTATTGGTCGAGCACTTGGTCCATCTTTTCCGGCGTGAGATTCTCGTGAAAGTCGTAGTTCACCTGGACGGCCGGGGCCCAGCTGCAGGCGCCGATGCATTCCACCTCTTCGAGCGAGAATAAGCCGTCGGGGGTTGTTTGCTTCTCTTGAATGCCCAACCTCATGCGGCAGTGATCGAGAATTTCTTCCCCACCCGTCAGCAGGCAGGCGATATTGGTGCACACCTGAACGTTGTACTTACCCCGCGCTTTGGTGGTCAGCATGGAATAGTAGCTGATCACGTTGCGCACCTCGAGCTCGGTGAGTTCGACGCGTCGCGCAATCTCCCGAATGACCTCGTCGCTAAGGAATCCGACCTCATCCTGGGCAAAAAGTAGCGTCGGAACCAGGACCGATCGTTTGGTCGGATAATGGGTCAGCATCTCCCGGAAGCGCTGCTCAAATGGCTCTGAAAATAGCATATTCGTGCTCGCAAAATTTAGGCGCGAACCCTGCCTCACCCACGGCAAAATAATCCGAAGGGCAACTGCTAGCGATCGATCTCCCCCAGCACGATATCGATACTTCCGATGGCAGCTACCACATCGGCAATCAGCCGGCCTTCGCACATGGCGGGCAGGGTTTGCAGATTGGCCAAACACGCCGAGCGCATATGCACGCGGTAGGGCTTGGCCGTGCCGTCGCTGACCACGTAATAGCCCATTTCCCCGCGAGGCGATTCCACGGCCTGGTAGACCTCGCCCGCGGGCACGGAGAATCCCTCGGTGATGATTTTGAAGTGATAGATCAGCGCTTCCATCTGGGTCTTCATCTTTTCCCGCTCCGGGAGCACCACTTTGGCAGCATCGGCTTTGATCGGACCCTCGGGCATTCCCGCCAGCGCCTGCTCGACGATTTTGTTCGATTCCCGCAGCTCGCGAACCCGACAGATGTAGCGGGCAAACACGTCACCCTCCTGGGCCACCGGGACTTCGAATTGAAACTTGTCGTAACTCGAGTAGGGCATGTCGCGGCGCAGGTCGAAATCGACACCGCTGCCACGCAGGGTTGGCCCACTGGCACCGAGCGCGACCGCATCTTCGGCACTGATGCGGGCTACACCCTTGGTTCGCATCAGCCAGATGGGATTGGCCGTCAGCAGATTTTCGTATTCATCGACTTTCGCCGGGAAGCGGCGAACGAAGTCGCGCACCCGGTCGAGGAAATCAAGCGGCGGCTCGAGTGCCAGTCCGCCGATCCGGAAATACGACGTCATCATGCGTTGGCCGCTGACCGCTTCAAACAGCCGCAAGATGTCTTCCCGCTCGCGGAAGCAATAGAGAAAGACGGTCATGGCGCCAATGTCGAGCGCATGCGTGCCCAGCCAGACCAGGTGCGAGTTGATGCGGGTCAGCTCATTGAGCAGGACGCGCATCCATTGTGCCTTGGGCGGAATTTCCAGACCGAGCAACTTCTCGACCGCCAGGCAATAACAAAGGTTATTGGTCAGCGGACAGAGATAATCGATGCGATCGGTGAGCGGCACCACCTGCTGATAAAACTTGGCTTCGCAGGTTTTTTCAATTCCGGTGTGCAGATACCCGATGTCGGGCATGACGCGCAAGACGGTTTCACCATCAATCTCCAGGATGACCCGCAACACGCCGTGCGTCGACGGGTGCTGCGGTCCCATGTTCAGGATCATCGTGCGGTCCTGACCGGCATCGAGCGCGGGCGTGGCCGTGAGTTGAGGCATGGCGAACGCTAACGATAGCCCTCCACCGGGTAATCCTTGCGAAGCGGGTGGCCTTCCCAGGTCTCGGGCATCTGGATGCGCCTCAGGTACGGGTGCGCAAGGAACCGGATCCCGAACAGGTCGTAGACTTCCCGCTCAAAGAAGTTGGCTGCTGGCCAGACGGGGGTCACGGAGTCGAGCGAGGGTGCGTCGTCCCCCAGCCGCACCTTCAGCCGCACCCGCTCTTTTTGCCGGATCGAAAGCAGGTGGTAGATGACCTCGAATCGGGGCTCGGATGGATACCAGTCTACACAAGTCAGATCGGAGAGGAAACTGAACGGGCAGGAGGGGTAATCCCGAAGCAAAGCACAAACTTCGCGAATCGAGGAGCGCTCGATCGCGAGGCTCATCTCATCATGCTCGTATTTCGCGGCTTCGATCGCCCTGGGGAGGCTCGCTCCTAAGCAAGCGACCGCAGGATGATCCTTCAGTTGCTCAAGATCCGTGATGGCCGGTTTGAGGGACACCTAAAGCTCACCTCTTCGGGCCGAGGTCGGACCCCAATCGAGCACACCCTTTTTCCAAACGTAGAAGAACCCTACGAGGACAATTGCGATGTACACCAGCATTTCCCAGAAACCAAACATCTTCAGGCGGCGGAGAATCACCGCCCAAGGGTAGAGAAACACCGCCTCGACATCGAACAAGATGAAAAGCATGGCTACGAGGTAGAATTTCACCGAGAAGCGCTGTTGAGCGTCGCCTACGGGAACCATGCCGCACTCATAGGGGGAAAGCTTGGCCCGGGTAGGTCGCCGATAACCGATCCGCCAGGAGATCAATACAATCGAAGTAGTAAGAGCTCCTGCTACGATAAAGTGGATCAGCAATGGGAGGTAGCGGGCGAAGTAATTGTCGGGCATAGGAGAGCTAGATATAATTCGCAGCCAAGTATGAACTAAACCCTCTAGGGTAGATTTCGTAGCGACACAGTGTCAAGCGACAGGGGCTCGCGGGGGTCGCCGGGGGCTGGTAGTTTGAGAAATCCGGTGTGTGGATCACATGATTTTCGGCTTCAACACGGATATTAAACACGCTGACACCGTCTACCACGTGCAAACCGAGGCGCGGGAGAATGAACGGGTATTGGAGACGCAGGTCTTTGTTCGCGGCCATTGTATTGGCACCCGCGCCACTTCCTATGCGGAGAAGGCGGCCGAGAGCAGCTTCACCGATCAGGGCAAGGAGGAGATGTTGCGTGATCAGCACCGGCTGGTGCTCGACGCCATCCGGGATGGACGACTCGAATCGGTGTTCGACAAGCGGGATACTCCGGAATCGCTGGCGGCCATTAAGGAACTGGATGTCGAGTGGCTGAATGCCGCATCGGTGCATTCGGAAGGCCGTCTCGAGATGCGACTGCGGGTCACCGATGGGGGTACCGCCATCGAAGGCGCCCGCCTGGTGCTGCGCTTTACTCGTCCCGGTGCCGCGCCGTTTTACACCCAAGTGGTTACCGGTGCGAACGGCGAGGCGGAAATGAAAATTGATGTCGAAGAGTCGGGTCTGCCCGACTCAGCGGTCTTGGTGCAGGCGAGCTACACAGGCCGCAGGGCTACACGAAAGTTTCAGTTGCGGAAAGTCGAAACATGATCGGGAGTCTTCGATCCGTCTCGAGAAGATCCTCTCAGAATTACCTCGCTTGGCCGACCTCGGCGAAAGCCCAACCATCTTGAACCGTCTACCATTCTCCTGACCATGATCCCGCTGCGAGAGCAATCAGGGATGGAGGGGAGTTGGTTTCCCAAGTGGATGCCTTTCGACCCGAGCCTCCTGGCGGGGTTCGTGCTGCTCGCTGGCCTGCTGTTGCGTCTCCACTTGGCTGCCGAAACATTCCTCAATGCCGACGAGGCGCTCCACTTCATGGCTGCCAACCAGGATTCCTGGAAACAGACCTACCAGGCCAGTCTGACGCTTTCGCACCCGCCCTTGCTGATCTTTGTGCTGCACATTTGGCGCATGTTCGGTAGGAGCGAAATCATCCTCCGCTTACCTTCCGTAGTGGCCGGAAGCGCTTTCTGCTGGATCTTCTTCCGCTGGCTTTCGGATCTGTTCGGGACCGCGACCGGCTTGATCGGCCTGATTTTCGGGAGCTTCCTTCCGCCCATGATCGCGCTTTCGGCCGAAGTGCGCCAGTATGCCTTTTTGTTGCTGTTCGCAATTTCGAGCATGTATCTGCTCGAGCGGGCTCTCGCCGAAAACTCCAGCCAGAGAATGGCGTACTCTGCCCTTTGCCTCTGGCTGGCTACGCTCTCGCACTACTCGGCCGTTTTACTCGCCGCTGCACTGGGAGCTTATTCGCTCCTGAGGATAGTTCAGCAACCTGCCACGCGCGCCGTGTTTCGAGTCTGGCTGGTGGGCGAGATTGGCGAGCTGCTCTTGATTTCGCTTGTGTATTTCACCTACCTCTCTCAATTTGGGCGCGGTGCCTTGCATGGCTGGATGGGCGATACCTACCTCCACAACTCGTACTTTGATCCCCAACGGCACCATCTCCTGCTGTTTGTCTTGACGCGAAGCGTCTCCGTATTTCAATACCTGCTTGGACAGGCGGCCATTGGCGATCTGCTGTTCCTTTCTTTCCTCGCGGGCACTGTCCTGGTGGGGAGAACCGCCAGCCTGGGCTCCGTGCCAGTCAAGGGAGCTCAACTCGCTCGGTTGTTATGGTTGCCGTTCGTGATCAATTGCGGTGCTGCACTGCTGGACCTCTATCCTTACGGCGGGACCCGGCACTCCATATTTCTTGCCATCTTTGCCATCACCGGGATCAGCGTCGCGGTCGACCGATTGGCGGGCCGACACCTGAGCTGGGGCCTTGCTACGGCCGCGGTGATCGTTTCTCTGTGTAACCTGTTCCCATCGCATCGCCTGCCCTACATCGCGCGCGCCGATCAGAAGAAGTTGCATATGGATCAAGCGATGGCTTTCGTCCACGACCATATCCCTCCGAACGATCTCCTCGTGGCCGATAATCAGACCGGCCTTTTATTGGGACATTATCTTTGCCAGCGGCAACCGTTTTTCATCAACGAGTGGACCGAGGGATTGAAGTCCTTACGATGCGGCGGCTACCGCATCGCTGCCACCGATGGCAGGGTATTCGCATTTACCGCCGAAAATTTTCTCCCCAGCTGGGAGCAGGTAGTACGCGCGTACGACCTCAAGCGGGGCGATTCGGTGTGGGTACTCCAAGGAGGATGGCTTTGGGAAGACTCGCTGGCACGCGAACTCCAGACACGATATCCGGAACTCCAAAACCTGAAGGTCTACTCCTTCGGCCGTAACCTGACAATCTTTCAGCTGAGCGTGGGTGAACTGAGAATCTCTCCCTCCTGAGGCATACCCAGTTTCTGTGGCCCAGCGTGCGCGATCGCCTTACGGAGTGTCACTTTTTCCTCGCAAACCCTTCGACATCAGATGTAGGTCGATTGCAAGGAGGTGACCCGCTTTGCCCGGAACTGTCGCGTGATTAGGTGAGTGCAGAAGGAGAGTCAACATGCCCCCACCACAAGGAAAGGCAAAATCGCTCGCCGTTCTAGCATTAATCGGGATTCTAGGTACGCTCGCCTACTTGCATTCGGGCACTCCAGACCAGCCGAAACCCGTGCCAAAGCCCGTCCGCCTGACGCTGGAAGCGGGAACCCCTGTCACGGTGCGACTGAATAGCGCAATCGGCTCAAAAGTCAGCACCTCCGGCCAAACCTTCAGCGGGACCTTAACGCGTGCGCTCGTGATCGATGGCCAAACGATGGTGCCTGCGGACACCGAGTTTTCTGGCAAAGTAATCGAGGCGGTGCCGGCTGGGCGCCTCTCGGGCGGAGCGTCTCTGCGGATTGCCCTGACTGGGTTCACGCTGAATGGAGCCGAACACCCGATTCGAACCTCGTCGGTGGCTCGAGTGTCCGAAGGCAAAGGCAAGCGCACGGTCGAGGTGAGTGGTGGCGGAGCGGCCGTCGGAGCCCTGGTGGGCGCCCTGGTACATGGGGGCAAGGGAGCGGCCATCGGGGCAGCTCTCGGCGCCGGCGCAGGCGTGGCCGGGTCGGCTGTGACGGGCGGCGACCGCGACATCATCCTGCCAGCCCAGTCCTCGGTTACGTTCAAGCTGGTCCAACCTCTCACGGTCACCAGGAGCCAGCCGCCGCAGGTTAGCCACTCCTGATCCTCACAGGATCTTGACTCCCGAAGTCTTCTCGCCGGCTGCCGCACTCGGACGGCAGCCGTGCGGGGACTATCCCTGGTAGCAACTTTCTTTCAAAGAATCTCGATCCGGATCGGGCTGTCTTTTTCCCTCCATCATGACCTCTCAAGCCCCTCAATCGCGCGTTCACTAGGGAAAGAACTTCTGCGTCGTCGGGGAGAGCAATCATGTTTTCGAGCAACTGCGGAAGCACGAATCCTGAAGGAGCACGTTATTGCTATGCCTGTCGCCAAACCTTGTACGCGCCTCGAGCGGTTGAAGTTTCACCGCCCGGACCAGGGCGGGCTCCGGGTGTGCGCAACGCCGGCTTTCTGCGCTCCATGGGAGATCGCCTGGCGCGCTTCGCCAGCACCGAAGAACTCGAAGGGTTCAGCCTTAAGATATTGTTTTCTGAGGTCTTTAAGAAGCGGACGCGGGAGGAACTGGACGAGTATTTCGTGGTCGGCACCAGCCGCACCACTCCTCCCCTGGAAGAGGTGCCGACCGCCTGGCCCAAACCCTGGTTCTTTCTGCGAGTTCTGGCGTTTCTCGGGGCGTTGTACGCGGCCTTTTATTTCTCGTTCGAGCAGTTTGGGAATATCCGGCTGATCCCGGGATTGATCATGATGGGCTCGCTTGCCGTTCCCCTGGCCACCGTCATTCTTGTCTTTGAGCTGAACGTTTTGCGCAATGTTTCGTTCAATCGGGTGCTGATGCTGGTGGCTTCCGGGGGAGTAGTTTCACTCTTCGTGTCGCTTCTCGGCTTTAGCCTGTCGAAGTTGGACTGGATGGGTGCCTCGAGCGCCGGTGTAGTCGAAGAGATCGGCAAGTTGCTGGGCGTCATCATCGTCGCCAGGTCATTCAAAAGTAAGTACATTCTGAATGGGCTACTGTTCGGAGCCTCGGTTGGAGCAGGCTTTGCCTTCTTTGAGAGCGCGGGGTATGCCTTCGACTTCCTGCTGAGAAGCAAGAGCCCGGTGGTGATGTTTGACGTGATTCAGACGCGGGCCTTCCTCACCCCCTTCGGGCACGTGGCCTGGACCGCCATTGCCGCAGCCGCCCTATGGCGGGTCAAAGGCGATCAGCCCTTTCAAGCCAACATGCTGCTCGATTGGAGCTTCCTCAAAACATTCTCCATCCCTGTGATTCTACACATGATTTGGGACGGACCCTGGAGGACCCCCTTCGACATTCACCTGGTTGCCCTCGGCGTCATTGGTTGGTTTGTGGTGTTCGGCTTGGTGCAGCAGGGATTCGATCAGATCCGCGCTGAACAGTCTGCCTTGCCCCAGCCGCAGGTTCTTCCCGCGCCGGTTGCGAAAATCCCCAAGCTGATGCATCTCGCCGAAGCCAGGGAAGCCGAGAGCGCGTAGTTCGACGACCCGGATCAGGCCTCCGGAAGTTTCTTGTCCCTTTTTTCTGACCTTCGTCGCGCTAATAAATGGAGCCCGATTGAAGGCTCCACAGGTTCTCGAGAGGAGAAAACGCCATGACGAACGGAACAAAGAAACGCAAACTGACGAAGATCGCAGCCGGAGTGGTTGGAGCGTTGGCTCTGGTAGCTTTGGTTGTTCCCTACATGATTAACGTAGATCGCTTGCGTCCTAAGCTGGAATCCATTCTTGCATCCTCTCTGACCCGAGACGTCCACATCGGGCGGCTCGAGCTGTCGATTCTCGCGGGCGGAATGCGAGCCGAAAATCTTACTATCGCCGACGATCCGGCATTCAGCGCGGCTCGGTTCCTGGAGTGCAAATCGTTGGGTATCGGCGTGAGCCTGAAAGAGCTGGTGTTTTCGCGCACGCTGCACGTAACCTCGCTGACTCTCGACGAACCACAAGTCAACCTTGTGCAGTCCGCCTCGGGCGCGTGGAACTTCTCTACCATGGGCCATCCTGCCGACTCTGGATCGGTCATCGCCGAGGATGTGCTGGCACCGAGTGACGGGGAGTCGACGCAGGCATTCATCTTCGATAAGGTCAAAATCAACGATGGCACCCTGGTATTGCCCCTGAGCGGGGCGCCGGAGGCAAAACAGTCGAACCCTGTCAGGCTCGAACATATCGACGTCGATCTTCGCAATGTAGCCCTCGACGGGGTCATGTCTTTCGTGGTTTCCGGACGCACGATGGATGGCGGCAGAATCCAGGCGCGAGGCCAGGCCGGACCCGTCAACCGCTCGGCTCCAGAGAAAACCTCGTTTCGTGCCTCGATCAAGGTGGCCGGCGCAAACCTGGCTCTAAGCCCTGATTTGTGGGGCGGGAGCGGATCCTTGGGCATGGACGGCTCGGTAGCCTCCGACGGCAGCGCAATCCACAGTGAGGGCCATGGGCGAGTCGAGAAGTTACGGCTCGTGCGCGGGGGAACTGCGGTCAGTCAACCCGTTTCCTTCTCCTATGCAACAGATTATTCCCTGGCTAAGCAAAGCGGCGTCATTCGCGCGGGTGAAATTTCCTTGGGCAAGGCCAAAGCGCAGCTTTCCGGAAGCTATAGTCTGCGCGGAAACGCCCTGGTCAGTCACCTGAAACTGAGCGGTTCCCAGCTGCCACTCGAAAATGTTGAGGCGGTTCTCGGGGCGCTCGGCATCCAGCCTCCCGCCCGCTCGACGTTCCAGGGCGGCACGGTCACGGCCAACATGCTACTGGATGGGCGGATGGATCGGCTCGTCACCAGCGGAAGCGCGGAAATCGATAATGCCCGGCTCGAAGGATTCGACTTGGGCTCAAAGCTTGGCTCGATACCCGGCCTCAGCGGATTGCCCTCGAGCTCGAAGCTAACGATTGTGAGCCTGAGCAGCCAGTTCCGAATCTCCCCGCAGACGACGCACCTTAGCAATCTGAAAACGGAAATCTCGGGAATCGGAAGTGTGACCGGAGGCGGAGACATCGACGCCAGCAACCGCCTGCAGTTTAAAATGGTGGCTCACATCGCCAGCAACAGTGTGACCCGCTCGGCCTTGAACGGAATCGGGTTGCGGGCCCTGCCGAATGATGTGCCCTTCAAGGTGGAGGGAACAACTTCGCTCCCGATCTTCCTGCCCGATCTGTCGGTCATGGCCAAGAGCATAGCCGGGAGCATGGCTGAAAGTATTGCCACCAATGCGGCGAAGAATGCGGTCTCGAAGAACGCGGTCTCCCCGGCGCAAACGGCAGCCAACAACAGCAAGAAGAAAGGGCTCTTGGGACGCCTGTTTGGCCACCCCAAATTCTAAGAGTCATAAGCGAACGGCCGCTGGTCAGCCTGGGCGGCGGCCGTTCTCTTGAGCCAGCTGAGCATTCATTCGGTCCACCTTCGCGACCAGCAGACCATAACCCGCCTTTTGCGCTCGGGACCGAGCCCTTGCCAGAGTTGCTTTTCCCGAGGAGATTTGGCCGATGGAAAGCTGAATCTGACCGAGACTGACTTGAGCCTCGAGCTCGAGACCAAGGTATCCGCGGCTTTCGGCTTTCCCGATCGCTTCTTCCAGAGCCCGCAGGCCATCCGCCGGTTTACCCGAGCGAGCGATTACCTCGGCGCTCGCAATGGATGACTTAAGCCGAACGCTGAAATCCTGACTCTTCGCGACAGAATCGCGGGCGGCCGCAATTTGTTCGAGAGCGTCGGCTGGTTTTCCGCTGGCCAAAAGAACTTTGGCCACGAGCATCGCCGCCAGAATTTCATCATCCGTATTGCCTTCTTTGTGAAACTCCTCGTGAGCCTGGCGTGCGAGAGATTCCGCTTCGCCCAGGCGATCTTGCTCGAGCGACAAATTTGCCACCGCCAGTTGCGTCTCCGCAACCGTCGTGTTTTCCCCGATTTGTTGGCGGATCGCCAGGGCCTCGTCATATTTCCCCTTCGCGGCAGCCAGTTCTCCCCGGACGGTGAGCACATCGCCCAAGCCGGCAATGGCGTAAGCCGTTCCGCTGCGATCGCCGATCGATTTCGACAGATCGAGCGACTGCTGATACATGCGCGACGCCGCTGGTAGGTCCCCCTGAAACCGCAGGGTCTCGCCCAGATTGTAGATGGCGGTAGCCGTCCGTTCCTGGTCCCCGATTTCGCGCGAGGTATTGAGGGCCTCTTCGAGCATCTGTTTCGCCCCTTGCAAATTGCCTTGCTGCAGAGTGCGGGCAGCAATACTGCTCAGCACAGCAGCAGCGCTGTGCTTGTCTCCAACTTCGCGAAACATTGCCAGTGATCCTTCGAGCATCTTGATCGATCCGGCCAAGTCTCCTTGCTCGCCGAGCACATTTCCCAGGTCGTTCAACGTCGTCGCCTCCCCTCGCTTATTCCCGGTTTCACGTTCGAGGGCCAGCGCCTGTTCGTAAGCTTCCCGGGCCGCGGAAAAGTTCCCCTGATCAAAGCGCACGATTCCGAGGATGGTTAAGGCCCGGGCCACATCCGCCCGCTCACCTGCAGCGGAAGCAATTTTGCTGGCCTCCTGAACGCTGGCTGCAGCCTCCTCCAGCTTGCCTTGTTTCTCGAGCGACCTGGCAATGCGATTCAGCGCACCTACCAGGAGGGATTGCGCACCAATGGTCTGTGCCCGGTCGCCGGCAGCCGTTGCCGCTGCCTGCTCATCTTGATACGCCCCCTTTACGTCAAACACATCCGCCTGCGCTAAGTCGATGCGCGGGTCGTCGCGAGCCGGGGGCGGCAGAGCGCGCAATTGGGCAAGCGTTTCGAGAGCCTCATCCACGGTACGGGCGTGTATCTGTGCATTCGCCAGGCTTAGGCCGTAGTCGAGGTTGTCGGGAAAGAACTCGAATAGCGTGCGGTAAATCCTGACCGCCTCGTTCCAGTTGTTATTCAACGCCCAGTATCTGCCTTCAATCCAAAGCCTCGACTCCCGAGGAAGTTCGGCGGAGAGATCGAGCGCCCGTTTCGATTCGGCCTGCGCCTTGACATCGTACCCCTGCATGCTCCAGGTGTCGGCGAGAGCGGAATGGGCCAGGGCGAAACTGGGGTCTACGGCAATGGCCCGCAGCAGCAGATCCGTCGCCGCCCGAGCATCCAGCACCCGAAACTTCGCCATGCCTTCCGAGTACAAGCGGACAGCCTCGGGGGAGGAGGAAAGCGAGGCTTTGGCGAGCGTCGCCTCGGCCGCCGTCTCGGCCTCTAAGCCCAGTTTTGCCCTCAGATCTCGACCCGCGCGGGTGGCAACCTCATCGAGGGCGCGTTCGCTGCCTTTCTCCGAAACGCTCGCCATGATTTCACCGGATCTTGCATCCTGCAGACGCAGGTCGACGCGGACGAGCCCTCCGGATGCACCTCCCAGATCAAGGTAGGATCCGAGAACGACGTAGTCGCTGCCCAGATACTGGCGCAAGCGTTTCAGCGTATCCGTGGCGAGTGTGTCTTTCCCGGAGAGAGAGAGATCAGCAGCCGCGCGCGCGATATTCTCCCCTGGCACGGTCCGCAGTTTCTCGCCGATGGCCAGTTCCGTGGTCAACATGTCGGGCAGGGCGGTCGATATCCATTCGGTTTCGTTGCGCCCGGAAAGATTGCGGAAGGGCAACACAGCCAAGGAGGGGCGCATGATGATGGACGGTTCTGCGACCGGTGGGCGCGGGATGAATCGGTGGCGGATGGCAGGGGCAAGCCAGCCAATCGCTGCCAGTAGGATGACCCCTGTCACGATGGCGGCAAGCCAGGCGGCAACCCGCCGCTCGCGGCTCGAAACGATCTCACCCTTCAGTGCGCGGGCAACTTCCTCCCCGTTCTGGAAACGACGGTCGGGGGCGCGCTCGAGGCAGCGCAGGATGACCTGTTCCCAGTGACGGTCGAGATCGGGCGCCAATTGACGCGGCCGTACCGGGTCCACCCGCAGACGTTGCACAGCCATCGCCAGCGGCGTGGCATCCTCGAACGGCTGCGCACCCGTCACCATCTCGTATAAAACCAGTCCTAGGGAATAGACATCAGAAGCAGACGTGAGCGGCTTGTTTTCGACCTGTTCGGGCGACAGGTAGGCGGGCGTACCGAACCATTGTCCGGGTTCCGTAAGCGTGGTAGGCACAGCGGTATCGGTAGCAGCCCGCAGCGCCAAGCCGAAATCGGTGACCACGGCGCGCATTCCCTTGGTTGCGGGAACCAGGACCACGTTGCCCGGCTTGAAGTCGCGGTGCAGCACCCCGGCTTCGTGGGCAGCGCCCAGCGCAGACGCCATCTGCAGCGCGATCGGCAAAGCCTCGTCGGCTGACATGCGTGGGCCATGGCGCAGCCGCTCAGCGAGGGTCTCTCCTTCAAGCAATTCCATGACGACGAACACCAGGCTGCGGCCCCCGCCTTCGGCATCCCTCGTGACTCGGTGGCGAAACAAGTCAAAGATCCGGCAGACATTCGGGTGAGTGACTTTCTTGGCAAGATGAACTTCGCGTTTGAAGCGTTCCAGGATGCGATCATCCTCGACCAGCTCGGGGCGAACGGTTTTGAGTGCCACTCGTTCGCGCAGTTCCGTGTCTTCCGCCTCATAAACTTCCCCCATGCCGCCGCGGGCCAGGAAACGTACAATTCGAAAGCGGTCGGATAACAGAGCTCCCAGGGACAAGGACTGCAGGCTCGACGGCGGGGAATCCAGCGTAGGGGATAGCGGGGAAGCGAGGAAGTCGCCGGCTTCGCTGTGGCTGGCGAGCAGTCTCTCCACTTCCTCTAAAACCGGGGGCTCATCTTTCGACAGCTCAAGGAACGACGTTCGATCCACCGGTGGCTTCTCGAGGGCAGCCTCAAATATTGCCTTAACCCTCTCCCACTGTTCTGACGTCAGTTCCATGGCACTTCTTGATGTCTGCGTACAACCAGGCCCGGGCTACGCTCCAATCGCGTTTGACGGTCTTCGCCGAAACCTTCAGCACTTCGCCGGTCTCCTCGACATTCAGTCCCCCAAAAAAACGCAACTCCACTACGCGAGCTTGCCGAGGATCAACTTTCTCCAAACGCTTGAGCGACTCGTCCACCGCCAGGATTTCGGCCGATTGCTGTTCGGAAAACACAAGCGCCTCATCGAGTGAAACCTTCTGGTGCTCTCCTCCGCGTTTCTGTCGTAGATGACCGCGGGCGTGGTCGATCAGAATACGCCGCATCAATTGTGCTGCCACCCCAAAGAAATGGGCCCGGCCCTGCCAGTCCACCGAGCGCTGCGCCGCCAACTTCACGTACGCTTCATGGACAAGTGCGGTTGGTTGAAGAGTATGGTCCGGTCGCTCGCGACGCATGTAGCCGGCCGCCAGATGCCGCAATTCGTCGTATACGACCGGAATCAGCTTCGAGGCCGCTTGCGGGTCGCCGCGCGAGAGCTCCGACAACAGCCGGGTGATATCGTGGGCGTCGCTCATCAGAAATGCGCCCTATTGTACCCCAAAAGCCGGGCGGCAGCTCGGTCGAGCCTAAGCTTCCGGAGTTCCACTGCACGAGGGAAACAGGCCTATCAGCACATGGCTATTTCGCGCCCCAAGCTCCCCCGGGCTTCACTGATAAGATTACTGCGAAGATGAAAATTCAAATCAATGGTGAAGATCGTGACTGCCCGGCGCCGCTATCGCTCGAGGCATTGCTTATCCAGCTGGGCATGAAAGCCGACCGGGTGGCGGTCGAGCTGAATCGAACGATTGTTCCCCGCGAGAAGTGGACCCGTATTCACCTCAAAGACGGTGACCGCCTGGAAATCGTGCACTTCGTCGGGGGAGGCACCACAGGATAAAGCGGGCTCGTCCGTTTCCACCTCGCCGGTTGCCATTGAATTTTCAAACCAGCCGCCCCCCCGCCGCAAATCGTAGACTTCCGATTCCATCGATCTCGGAGAACTCGCTTAGTAAACCCCCGGGCGCGGAATGTTTGCCTGAATCCTCGCGGTCTCAGCCTAAAATGCATCCAACGTGAGGCATCAAGTTGGTTCGATTTGAACTTGAGGGAGCACTTCACAGCTCGCGATGGAGTGAACAAGTGGGTATCACTCGCACGCGCCGCGGGGGAACGGAGTCATTCGCACCGCGGCAATCTTAGGCGTCGACGCCTCCCGAACCTGATGATCTGGTCCTGATGAAGTGGTTCGGCTGGTGTTGGCGGGCAATTCGCGGGAGGAAAGGCAACAGCTGTTCGAGGTCTCGCTCATTCAACCAAGATTAAGACTGGCTAGAGCAGGGAAGTTTAGTTCCGCATACGTTGGCCCGAGAGGAGGCAAGATGGTGGGAGAACTGGACATCCTGAGCGAATGGATCCCGGAACAAATGCTGCCGGGCACGATCTTCGTGCTGGAAAACGCAGGCCGCGTCGGCGAAAGGGATGATCCTTTTTGGGCCGTGTTGTCCTGCCCGGAGTGTGGCACCCTGGGCCTCGTTACCCGCAAACAGATAGCCGGCTTGTTGCCGGTCATCTGCGGCTCGCCCTGCTGCTCAGCCCAATTCTTTATCCACGAAAGCCGAGTTGTGGCGCGAAAATCGTCCTGAACATTCCACCCCTCCCGTCGAAGGGGGACGGATCGCTCTCAGTGGCCCCCACTCTAGAAAGGAGCTCGGAGTTGTTCTGGGTCGAGGAAAACGGTTTCCCCTCATCCCGGCTCTGCGACATGATCGCCGGGTGGTGGGGATTCCAGCTACGGAGCGTGGTTCGTCCAGGCTGCTGGGTGGTCTTCCGCATCCGTCTCTAAGCTTCAGCGGAGGCGAGTGGGTACTTCCTCGAGCGGCAGTGGCACCTGTTCCACGATTTCGATGTCGAATCCTTCCAGTGCGGGAACCTTACGAGGATGATTGGTGAGCAGCCGAATCCGCCGCAGATTTAGATCGGAGAGGATTTGCGCGCCAATACCGATCTCACGCTGCGTCTTGCGCTCGCTTTCAGGCAAGGCGGGCAGCCGCTTGTCGCGGTGAAACATGAGCGCGGCAGCCATTCCTTCGCTGCGCTCGATCGAAAACCCCTTCGATGTCTGATGCAGGTAGATGAGTGCGCCTTTACCTTCGCGCGCCAAGGCCCGCATCGAACCCTCGATGGTCGAGTGACAATCACAGGCAGTTGAGCCAAACACGTCGCCCAGCAGGCAGTGGGAGTGCATGCGGACCAGCACCGGTTCTGTGCCATCTTCGATTCTGCCGCGAACCAGCGCGATGTGAGACTCTCCGCCGTCGATTTCGCTTTCATAGGCGATCAGCCGGAACTCCCCATAGGAGGTGCCAATCAGGGCCTCGCCGACCCGGTGCACATAGCGTTCATGTTGCATGCGGTAGCGAATGAGTTCGGCGATGGTCAGCATCTTCAACTGGTGGTTGGCGCAGAACTCGAGCAGGTCAGGAACGCGAGCCATGGTTCCGTCGTCGCGCATGATTTCACAGATCACACCCGCAGGAATGAGCCCGGCGAGTCGGGCGAGATCGACCGATGCTTCTGTTTGTCCGGCCCGCACCAGCACCCCGCCCTTACGGGCGCGCAAGGGAAACACGTGGCCGGGACGGGCCAAGTCCGAGGGGCGCGTGGCCGAATCGATGGCGACGGCAATCGTTCGGGCGCGGTCGTAGGCAGAGATTCCTGTGGTCACTCCTTCCCGTGCATCGATCGCCTCACAGAAGGCAGTGCCATAATTGGAGGTATTCTCGGCTGTCATTGGCCCGATGCGCAGGTGGTTGAGACGTTCCTCGGTCATGGCCAGACAAATCAAACCCCGGCCATGCCGGGCCATGAAATTGATGGCTTCGGGCGTGACCTTCTCCGCCGCAAGCGTCAGATCGCCCTCATTTTCCCGGTCTTCATCGTCGACCACGACGATCAAGCGACCGGCCCGGATCTCATCAATTGCGGTCGGGACATCGGCAAATGGCAGAATCGGCATCATATAGCGGGATTTTAGCAACCGCTGGTTGAGAAGTTGTTATCTCAGACTCGCTACGGTCGCTGTTTTTTTTCTGCTGCACAAAAAGCGAAGGGTCGCCGCCCGGCGACCCTGTGCTGTAGCAAGACCGACTACAGCGTAGATTCGATCTCAAATCCCCACGCCTCGAGCAGGGGCTCGGGAATGTACTTGGAATTC
>DASPVG010000036.1:0-31039 GCA_035622455.1 Terriglobales bacterium | reverse complement strand
GAAGTCAGCAACTTGCAAACCCTTCGTTCGGTCGTTGTGCATGCTTTTCCCGCGCAGGCCGCGGGAAGAGTCGGCGCGGAAGGAAGGGGCCAGGCATCCCTGCCGCGATCTGAACCTAGAAAAGTATGAGATCTCGACTATGCCCGGCGCGCTCGTCTCGCATCTTCTATTATTAGTGCAATGACAGATTTGCTTGGGCAAAGGATTCAGATGCTCATGCACCGGCGAAGGCGTTCTATGATGCGATTCCCGTCCGATGCCTGGTCTCTATCGAATGGTTCGATCCGGACTAAAGGGACCAAGCAGGGGATACGATCCGGTGGCGCGGATGGTGGCTAGCCTTTAGAATAAGAAGCTTCCTGAATCGTATGCCGATTTACCGTCCCCCGTTTGCTCGACCCAGGAGTTTCCTGCGCTGCATAGGCGCGGCGACGATTTTCCTTCTTGTGCTGCTATGGGCCGGGTGCGGACAGTACTACCGACCGGTCGCCACTCCGATCATTCCTACACTGCCGAACCCGAATTTTAACAACGTCGCCCTGGTGCTTACGCAGAATGGCGCGAATCATGCGGGTGCGAGCACGACTATCGATGTCTCGGGCGACACCGCAGTCTCGCAGTCCACCGTCGGGCTCATGCCCGCATACGCGCTCTTGGGTGCGACCTTGAAAGTCTTCGTGGTCAACCGGGGAGACGATACGGTTTCAGCGTTTTCGACCACCATTGCGGCGTCAAGCACCACTCCACCGCCAACTTCGTCCTCCGGTTCGTCGTCGAGTTCGTCCTCCAGTTCGCCTCCACCGCCACCCCCACCGCCCATCCTGAATCCGGTCACTACCATCACTTTGCCTCAGGGTTCAGCACCCGACTTTGTGGCGTCTACCGAAGCCGCCACGGTCTATGTAGGCAACGCTGGGAACGGGACGGTTTCAGCCATCAACACGACGTCAAATGTGGTCACCCTCACCACTCCGGTGGGAGGAAGTCCGGTTGCTATGGCCGAGCTTCCAAATGCGCTCAAACTTTACCTCGTCAATTCGAATCCGTCATCCGTGGTCAGCGTCAACCCCATCAATTTAACCGTGAATTCCCCCATCTCCCCCTATTCCGGTTCATCCTGGATCACTCCCGTCTGGGTTGTGTCGCGGACGGATAACCAGCGAGTTTACGTGCTCGATGAGGGCGCAGGCACCGTATCGGCGATCAACACTTTCTCCGACACAGTGGTCGCTGCTCCGGCTTCCGTTGGTGTAGGGGCGAACTTCATGGTGTACGATCCGAACCTCGACCGGATCTATGTGACCAACCCAACGGCGAGCACGGTGACGGTACTCGATGCCACGACCGATACCTTGCCGGCGACGCAGCTGGCGGTGCCGAACCCCGTCAATCTAGCCGTGCAGCCGCCCTATGGGGGTAGATTTTATGTGACGAACGCTGTGCTGGCTGGAACCGCTCCCAATCAGAGGGTCACGGCTACGGTCACCGTGTTTAGCGCGGTGGACCTGAGCGTGATGACCACCGTTCCCCTGACCTCGCTTCCGCGGGCACCAGGTTGTCCCGCCCAAACCTGGTCCGAGCTGTCGGTGGCGGCGTCTGCCGATGGCTCTCGAGTTTACGTAGGCAACTGCGACGCAGGAAACACAGCCGTGATTCAGACCTCGAATAACACGGAGTTGCTGGCCATCCAGGCTCCGAACGGAGCCATACCCGCAGCCTACCTTAATGTTAATTCGGTCTCGCAAAGCGGTTTGAACACCACCTATGGCTTCAGTCCGATTTCCGGTCCCACGATCACGGCGGGCATGAGCGTCACGATCAGCGGGATGCGCAGCTCCGGGAACAACGGCACGTTTTCGATTACAGCGGTGGGCACGGGAACCTTCACGGTGTTAAACCCAGCCGGTGTCAGCGCGCCTGGCGAGACCGGCACCGGGGTCGCGCTCACCCCCCAGAGTCCTATACTGGTGCTCGCCGGTACCCAACCGAGCAATTGAGTTTTAGAAGTTGAGTTGGTGGAGGGTTTTCTGGTACCCGGGAAGTAACTCGATCCGTCTGTTAACCGCGCCCGCCTGCGGCCAGTCCTTTGCTCTGGACGCTGTACTGCATGGCGATGTTCATAAAGACATTGCCGCTCGAAGTTTCAAAGCACATCACCAAGACCTCGGTGTCCTCGCTGCTTTTCGCACCGTGTTCGGATACGTGGAGTGCGGGAGGATGGACCCGGAAATGAAACCCTTGATCGTTTAGCGTTGTGACAGCGTTCCCGATCACCTGATTGGCGAGCTCGAAAACCGTTTCGCGCACCAAGTCATCGGATTCCGGAAGCTCTGCTCCGGCGAAGCGGCGGGCGATTCGTACGGCGGTTTCCGTATCCAGATCGAAGATGACTCGCCCTTCGATGTCGCCAGTCAGTCGAACCATGGCCGCCACTCCCTTTCGCCGATAGGCTTCTTCCTCCATACTCACGTTGCCCATCGACAGCGAGGACCCCAGGTTCTGGGCCAGCACGGCATCGGCCGCGTTAATGAAAGGCTGAATCAACTCCATTTTCATTTTGCCCCTCCCGCGCCCCCTGGGGCACCCACGGCGGCGGCGTTCGCCACGCATCCATCCTCGCCCATCACATACTTGATCACTTCATACAGAACTTCCGGCTTGACCGGCTTCTGGACAAAATGGCGGGCACCCCGCTGCAGGGCGGCCACGATGTTTTCCTGATATCCGACAGACGACACCATGACCACACGTGCCTCGGGATGCTTTTGGACGATTCTCTCTGCCGCCTCGATGCCCTCCATCTGCGGCATGGTGATGTCCATCAGCACGATGTCTGGGTTGGTGCGATCGTATTCGGTGATGGCCGCGGCCCCGTCGCCCGCTTCGCCGGCAAGTTGACCGCCGAAGGTCTCGATCATGCGGGCCAGGTTCTTGCGAGCAAAGACGGAATCGTCCACGACCAAGTAACGGATCGGTTGACCGTCTTTGCTGCGTCTCATTGTGGCAAACTGCTCCATAAAACCTCCTGCTCCAAACATGCGGCAAGCTCGAAGGGCTTGCCGAAGATTCAGTCTTTTCCGGCGGCTGCGGGCTTGCCGCCCCCGCCGATTTGTGTCGTACCTTTCGTAACGGTAGTAGGCTCCTCCCCGCATTGTGCCAGCAAGGTATTGGCGATGGCGTCGAGACTGACGATTCTGAGCGCAGCGCCACGCTCGATGGCCGCCTTCGGCATGCCGAACACCACACAGGAATCCTCGCTTTGGGCGATGGTCATGCCTCCTACCTCCTTCACCCGCTTCATGCCTTGCGCGCCGTCGTCCCCCATTCCCGTCATCAGCACGGCGATGGTCCGACTTCCGAATTCTTCGGCCGCGCTCTTGAACAGCACATCGACCGAGGGGCGGTGTCCATTCACCCGCGCTTCATCGGCCAACACTACTACATCGCCCAACGGCAACCTCTTTACCTTCATATGGCGGCTGCCCGGGCATACCAGCGCCCGGCCCGCGATGAGCAAGTCGCCCGATTGGGCCTCTTTGACGCGAATGGCGCAAATTTCGTCCAAGCGCCGGGAAAACATTTCGGTGAAGCCCTCCGGCATGTGTTGCACAATCAGGATCGATCCCGCAAAATCCTTGGGGAGTTGGGGCAAGACATACTGCAAGGCGGCGGGCCCTCCGGTAGACACGCCGATCACGATCACCCGAGTGGGCTTAGAGCCGCTTTGGGGCACTGCCTTTTCCTGAGGACGCCCGAGTGGCGCAGTCACCTTGACTCCCCGGCTCTGCGCGGCCGCTTTGATCTTGGTAATCAACTCTTGCGCGATCTCTGGCATGCGCGCCGAGACATCGCTGGGTTTGGCGACGAAGTCAAAGGCTCCCATGGAGAGAGCCTTGAGGCTAATCGCTGCCCCCTGCGTGCTATGGGAACTGACCACGATGACCGGCACGCGGTGAGTGCGCATGATTTCCTTGAGCATCTCGAGCCCGCCCATGCCCGGCATCTCGAGATCGAGTGTCACGACTTGCGGCTGCAGCTCCGCGATCTTCTTCAACCCGAAGTTCCCGTCGATGGCCGTGCCCACCACCTGAATTGAGCTATCGGTCGCCAGGATCTGGGGAATCAATTTGCGCATCAGCGCGGAGTCATCCACCACTAACACGCGCACCGGAGTGGTCATGAGTGGGCCCCCCGCGCAATCTCAACCTCTCGGCCTGGCTCGCTACTGCCGCGCGGTCCGCCTAAAGCCGGACCCGCATCCGAGTCCTGCCGCGACTTCAGAAAACGGTCCACCAAGGCCACGAGATTCAAAATCAGCACTACCCGTCCGTCCCCGAGTACCGACGCCCCACTCACCAAATCGGTTTCGATGGTCTGGTCATCCAAGGCTTTGATGACCAGCTCCTCTTCTCCTTCGAGCGCGTTCACCAGCAGCCCGAATTTGCGCTCGCCCATGTGAATGAACAGCACGAAAACCTTGCTCAAGCGTTCGTCGGCCAGGTCTTGAGGGCGAGCTCCCAGGCGAAGAATCGGAAGCACCTGGTTTCGCAGCTGGAGAATCTCGCAGCCGCCCACCTCGTGCAGGTCCGATTCCTGGGCCCGGGCAATCTCGGCCACCGCATTCAGAGGAATGGCATACAATCGTGCTTCCACCCGGAACAGCAGGGCCTTGATAATGGCCAAGGTCAAAGGCAACTGTAGGCGGAAGATGGTACCCTGCCCCAGCTCGGTCTCGACCTGCACCGTACCTTTCAGCCGCTGCAGAACAGTTTGCACCACATCGAGCCCCACTCCGCGTCCGGAGACCTCGGTAATCTGGTCGGCGGTGCTGAAACCCGGCTTGAAGATGAGCCCTAAGATTTCGGCTTTGCTGAGCCGGGCCGCGTCCTCGGCTCGCAGCAGACCGCGTTCGTGAGCCCGCTTCTTCACCTTCTGGACGTCGATCCCGGCGCCGTCGTCGCGAACCTCAATGATCACCTGATTGCCCTGGTGATAAGCGTCCAGCCGGATGGTGCCTTGCGCCGGCTTCGCTTGGCGCGCGCGCTCGGCGGCGCTCTCGATGCCGTGGCTTACGGCATTACGAACCAGGTGAGTCATGGGCTCGGCAATGGCATCGAGCAATCCTTTGTCGAGATCCGTCTTCTCTCCACTGGCCACCAATTGCACATCTTTGCCACACTGCTTGGCGACGTCACGGACCATGCGCGGAAACCGCCGGAACAGGTGTTCCACCGAGACCATCCTGACTTTCATGACTGCGCGTTGCAAATCACCCAAGACACGGGACTGAAAGGCCATGGCATCGGCGAACCGGCCACGCATTTGATCCTTGGGATGACGCCCGGAAAACTCATTGATCGCCTGCTGCAGCATGGACTTCCCGATGATCAGCTCACCCACCAGGTTGAGAAGCGCATCGATGCGCTCGGCTTCGACACGCAAGATATTTTCTACCGCAGCGGCTCCCTTTCGACTGGCTGGAGCGGCCGGTTGCGACGCGGCGGTGGACAAGGTGGAGCCTTCGCTTGCGACCGAAGAACGCGGACTGGCCTCGTCCACTCTCCCCGCCGCCGATTCCGAGGTGGGTCGGGGAGGCGCCGGATCTTTCTCCACCGGTTCCATTTCAATCGGCTCGACCTTGACTTCGGAAACCACCGTGGGAATGTGCGATTTCGCGGCCAGCTCTTCTTTGGAACGATCCGTCGTGACCAGCAGCGCAAACCAGGGGGTAGCCTCGGTCGATCCGGCTTCCGGACGCGATGCGAGCACCTCGCCGATCTCCGACACGGCTTTCAAGATTAGCTGGCGAGCCGCGATCGGCATCGCGCAGTGCGGATCGATTTGTATCTGGATATCGAAGACCTGATTCCCATCTTCGAGTGCATTCACCACAGCCAGCTTTTCGTACTCCGTCCAGGTTACCCGCGGCATGCCCGAGGACTTCTTTTTTCGGCCCGCTGTCTTCGGCGGAGTCTTGGTCAGTTCTCGAATGAGCTTGCGCACGGGATCGGCCGAGGGCAAGTCTGCCTGATTACGGTGCGCACCTAGCATGTCGCCGAACATGTCCACGGCAGCGAAGGCGATCTCCGCCAGCGAGGCGTGGGCTGCGGTCGCCTCCATGGCGAGCGCTTCTTCGAATTCGTGGGCCAGTTCACTCAGCTCCTGAAAGCCGACGGCGGCAGAATCGCCCTTGAGGGTGTGAACGATGCGCCGCATGGTGCGCACGATCTCCCCATCCCCGGGCTGCTTTTCGAGCTTCAGGGCTTCTTCGTTCAACGATTGCAGCAGTTCTTCGGAAGTTTCGAAGAAAAGTTCTCGTAACTCCTGGCTGCGTTCGTCTGAGAACTCGCTCAAGCCTTCACCTCGATCATTTGATATGCGGTCCCGGTACCGCGGTAAACCATCGAGAATTTGTCGCTCAACCCCATCAGGCTTTCGGCATGCCCGATCAGCAGGTACCCGCCGGGATTCAGACATCGGTGGAACTTTTCGACCAGCCGTTTTTGCTCCGCCTCGTCGAAATACATCATGACATTGCGGCAAAAGATGATGTCGTTGCGCTGCGGTAAGTATTCCGTCTTGAGATTGTGAAAATCGAAGTAGACGAGCTCTTTGAGAGCTTTCTTGATGGCATAGCGATCGCCCACTTTGTCGAAATGCCGCAGGCGGTAGTTGTAGTCGACCGATGTCATCTGGATGTCGCTGTAAATCCCGTCCTGGGCGGTGCGCAACACGGAATAGTTAATGTCGCTGGCCAGAATCTCCACCTTCCAGGGAGCGGGAACCAGCGGCTTGGGCGAGGTCAATTCATGACCCGTGGGGTTGCGCAGGCAGTGATAGGACAAGGCATCGGCAACCAGCATCGCCATGGTGTACGGCTCCTGGCCGGTCGAGCAACCCGCGCTCCACAGGCGCAGAGAAAATTCCCGCTTCTCCTGCTTCTGACGAAGCAAGTCATCGAGGATGTGCTTGTGAAACAGGTCCAACTGCGCTTGATTGCGAAAAAAGCTGGTCTCGTTGACCGTCAGATTCTCGACCAACTTGGCCAGTTCCGCTTTGCCTTCGTGACTGATCAGCAGCCGGTAGTAGCTGTAAAAGGAATCCATCCGGCATTCCTTCAAACGCCGTAGCAGCCGATCCTGCAAGAAGTGGGTGCGGCGCGCATCAAAGTGCATGCCGCATTCTTGATATACCAGTGCCTGCAACAGCTTCAGTTCAGGTTCAGACAGCTGCGGCGGCAAAGTGGTACTGGCCATGATGGACCCTTGTTCATCCCCTATCGTTTTAGTAGCGGCGCGGTCGGCTGCGCTTCCGACACCCGGCTGGCGGGCTGGCTGATTTTGCTGTTTTGCGCCCTGCGCGCCCCGCTGCCGGATTCGAGCAACTTTGCCATGTCGAGCAGGACAATCAACCGGCCTTGATACTTGCCCAGCCCGGTCACACAGTTCAGGTTTCCTTCAAAATGCTCCGCCGGGGAGGCTTCCACATCCGCGACCGGTATCTTCAGCACTTCCGACGCAGAATCGACGATCAACCCGCAGAGCCTGCCCTTGTGCTCGAGCACCAGAATTCGGTTCTGCTTGTTCGAAACCACCTGACGCTCGCCTAACCGTTTCCGAAGGTCGATGACGGAAACAATCTTGCCCCGCAAGTTGATGACACCCTCCATGTAGTCCGGCGCATCCGGTACGGCGGTGATTTCCGGCACCCGGACGATTTCGTGGAGGGCAGTAATGGGCACACCATAGGTTTCGCGCCCGATCTGAAAGCCGACGATGTGAAGCTCGCGGTTCATTCGGAGGTCCCCTCAGCCTATTTGCTCGCTCCGGCTGCCGCTTGTCGGAACCCGGTTCGAGCCGTTTCCTGACGAAGGCCGATCGTATGCTCCACCTGTTCCAAGGTGAATCGATCCATGGACTCGAGCAGCCCGCGCGACATCTTCGACATCTGCTCGGCCGAAGCCGCCAGCTCCGCCGAACCCGAGGTGGTCTGCTGCACCAGTTCTCGCATCCGCTCCATCGCCTTGACCACGGCGTGCGCCCCGGAAGCTTGCTCTTCCACCGCAGAGTTGATCTCGTGAGTGATTTCGTTCAAGCGAGTGGTGGCCCGGGCAATCTGCGACGAACCGTGGGACTGCTCATTGGTGGCGGCCCCGATTTCCTGGGCAAATTTGTAGACTTCCGTGACCACGTTCGAAATCTTGCGCAGGGCGGTGTTGAGCTCCTGTCCCAGTCCGAGTCCTTCGTTCACGATGCCGGTGCTCTGATCCATGTTCTCCACCGCTTTGCGCGCCTCGCGTTGGATACTCTGAATCAGCTCGGAGATCTCTTTGGTGGACTGGGCCGATTTTTCCGCCAGTTTTCGCACTTCGTCGGCGACGACGGCAAAACCCAGGCCGTGCTCCCCGGCACGCGCCGCCTCAATGGCAGCGTTGAGCGCCAGCAGGTTGGTCTGCTCCGCCAAGTCGTCGATGACCTCGATGATCTTCCCGATGTCGTCGGCTCGCTGTCCGAGCACGTCAATGATTTCGCCGGACGCTTGGATGGTGGTGTTGATGCGGTTCAATCCATCGGTCGCTTTGTCCATGGTGGAGATGCCGCTATGCACCTCTTCCCGGGAACGATTGGAGATATCCAGGAGCACTTTGGCGGTATCCGCCACGCGCTGAATCGAGGCCACCATTTCGTCGATCGAGGCCGAGGTCTCGCTCACGCTGGAAGCTTGCACCTGCGTGCTCTTCACCATGTTCTGCACGTTGACGCTGATCTCGTGCATGGTGCTGGTGACCTCATCGATGGCGGAGGAGGTCTGCAGGCTGATCTTGGCCGATTCGTCGGAGGCACCCGCCACTTGGTTGGAAGCGCTGGTCACCTGCGAGGCGGCATCGCGGACGTTGCGAACCAGGCTCTGCAAACCGGTCGTCATGCGGGCGAAGCCGTTGCCCAGGGTGTCATCTTTCCCGCGCGGCGCGACCTGGACGGTAAGGTTGCCGCCGGCGATGGCTTCCGACACGGCGGCCATTTCCTTCAGGTACTTGACCATGCGGGCAAAGGTGCGGGCGAGCTCGCCGATCTCATCTGTCCCCTCCGTATCGATTTCGTGGTCGAGATCACCGTGATTGCCAATTTGCTGGGCAACCTGCATCAGATTGTTCAGGGGTTCGGTAATCGACCGCGCCGTGCTGTAGGCGATCACCACGCCAAAACCCAAGGCCAGCAGCGTGCTGACGGACGCGATCACGATCGTGCCCGTGGCCGCCGTCTCATCCGACTTTCGCCGCTGCTCGAGAATTTTCGAACTTTCCTGGTCGGCCAAGTCGAGGTAGTCGGTGGCGCTCTTGACCCAAGAAGAAGCGTCCTTCTGCAGATAGAAAATCTGCAGCTCCGCCACGGTGGCGTTTCCCCCGTCTACATCCTTGCGCTTCTCGATGAGGGTCGTGGCAAATTCCCGAGCCCAGTTCTGTTCGCTGGTTTGTACTTTGGCGAGCGCTGTCCTCTGCTGTTCGGAGTTGGCCAAATTCTCGGCAGCTTCGAGGGCTTCCTGCAGCAGGTGCTCTCCATCGTTCAGCTTCTCGACTTCGCGGGTGTCTCCGCTGAGCAGATAGTTGCTCAGATAGAGACGGTTCTGCATCACTTGGAAGCGGACTTTGTCGGTGGTTTCCGCCATCTTCAAGGCTTGGGAAGCGGCCGACTTCGCACTGTGCTCTCGCTCGACGGCAAAGTAGTTGACGAGGAATAACACCACGACTGTCGCAAGCACAGCTCCGAATCTCACATAGAGTTTCTTGCCAATCGTCATTCGATTCCTCCGCCGAGCCGTGGGTAGTGGTTCGGCTGATTCGGTGCCTTATTCCGCATGCACTCGACCGTCCCAACTTTGTTGCGCACAGGGCTCGAACCCCATTTTTTCAGGGCTTCACGCACTGCACTTACTAAAATCGAATTACCCACCATTACTTTGGTGACTCAAAATCGACCTCTCGGTACTGTTCGCGACCCGGGATGGAATGCCCTGGGGCACCCCCTGAACCGTGCGCATACCTGAACCGAGCGATGAACCGAGCGGACCGTATCTGACACCGCCCGGGACTTTGAAGCCAGCAACAGGGACAAGCCTCTCTCTCGGTTTTGGCCCAAGGTCGTTGGCGAGGGAGCAAAGCCTCTGCCAAGCTTGGCTCGCGTCTCCAAGCGAAAGTAACTTTTTGTCGTTGGTTATTGTTTTCAATAACTTATTTGTCTCGATTTGAGCCTCAGGAAGGATTCTTCTGGTTTCCGGCGCAGCCCTGTGCCGAGCGCATTTCAGCTTGAGACACTCCTCGGCAAGTTAGGGCGATTTTCTAACTTTGCACCCGCTGATGCTTATTCTCTTGACTCAAATTGAGATTGCAGGCTACTTTCCTGGTATCCATTTCTCTTGATCTGGAAAGACCATACACTTGGAAGATCCGAAGGCTCACTCTGATCCGGCGCTTCAACAAGTGCTCCTTCGCTTTTCTGAGGCGGCGCGAGCGGGAAATGGTCCGGCTTCGCTGATCCAACTGTTCTGTCGCGAAACTCGAGAGTTCTTTGGGGTCGACGGCACCTATTTCTGGCAACTGGATTCCGACGGCCAGTTGGTGGGGATGGAGGCTGATGGATTGATGGCCGATCGTTTCCGCGGGCGTCGGCTGTTCTTTGAAGACAGCAGGATAGCCCTCGAGGCGGTTCGGCAAAGGAAGGCACTATCGGTAAACAATGTCAATCACAGCCAGCATTCGCCCGGGAAAGAGTTTCAGCCACGATCCTTGATGGCGGTGCCCCTCGTCGTCTCCGGTGAGGTGATCGGAGCGGTGGTGTTTCTCCACGTCTCACGCACTAATTTTTTCCACGCCGGTTCGATGGCCAAGGCGACGATTCTGGCGAGTCAGTTGGGCAGCCTGCTCGAAGCCCAGCGATCCTCGCCAAGCTTACTCGAGGACGACCGCCAGGCGGCGATTCTGACCGAAGTCGCCCAGGCAGTACGGGTTGTCCCCGATACCTCCACGGTAGCCGAGGCCATTGCCGAACACTTGCGAACCCTGCTTCGTACCACGCTGGTCGCGATCTTCCTGCGCGATGGTGAGCAAATCACCCTCGAGGCAGTAGCCGCCGCGTCGCCCCAACTTCGATCTGCGCTGCGCGCCGGCTTTGTAGGGAAGGGGCTCGAACTTGCGAGCGAGCTCGTGGGCCGGGCGGTAGCTGCCGGGGAGGTGATTTCCCTCCCTATGGGTTCTGCCGTCTCCCTCACGGCCGGCCTGCCTACGGAGGGCGTGTTGCTGGCCGCACCCTTCCGCACTTCGCGAACTTACGGTGCCATCGTTGTCTACCCCAGGGCGGAAGGTGCATTCTCGGCCCAGGAAAGATCGTTGCTCTCCGCTGTTTCCGGTTTTGGAGCAGTGGCCATCGCAAATGCGGAACTCTGTCGGGCGGCGCGCTTTCAAGCCGAGGAGCTCGAGCAACTCCTAGAGATTTCCTCCGAACTCAACTCGATAGCCCGGCTCGATGAGTTTCTCGAGCATGTGGTCCTGCGCACCACCGATTTCCTGGGCTTTCGCTTAGGATTCGTGGCTTTGCTCGAAGAAGAAACCCTACGCCTGCGGGCAACCTCAAAAGCAGGGAACGTGGTATCGACGGGAGCCGTGCTCGAAGGAGGCATCTGGGCACGGGCTCGGACGGCCAAAGACGTCCTTACCAGCGAGGATGTTAAAGAACTGGCAGCCACAGACTTCCGCTGGCTCACCGCTTCTCCTGTACGGCAGCTTCTAGCCATACCGCTCGTCGGGGCAAACGGCCGAGAGCTTGGGATCGTTGG
This sequence comes from Terriglobales bacterium, assembly GCA_035622455.1. Lineage (GTDB taxonomy): Bacteria > Acidobacteriota > Terriglobia > Terriglobales > Acidobacteriaceae > JAFAGX01. The sequence goes on along the minus strand of DASPVG010000036.1, from coordinate 19,210 downwards.
CGTTGTCGACCGCTTGGATGGCGCCCGCATCTCCGAAGGCCACCGTCGGTCGGCGCGTGCACTCTCAGCTCAGATTGCGGTTCTTCTCGAATCGCTCGGCAATCTCCATCGCTCGGAGGAACAGCGCGAGCGAGCCGAGGCCCTGGTGCGGCTGGCTTGGCAATGGAATCGCCAGCTTCGCTTGCCGGACCTGGCCAAGCAGTTTGTCCTTCACGCCGCGCAACTGATGGGAGCGCACGCCGCACTTTTGAGGGTGAGCGAAGGTGGCAGTTGGGAGATTCTGGCACTCGACCCGACTTGGGAAGGGAATCAGAGTTTCCAAGGAGCACGATTCGAGGCCGCGATTTCGCGTCTCGTCGAAGGCCGCGGGGATGCGATCGTGAGCTGTAAGCTTGAGGAGCTCATCGCGGGCGAGCTGGGGACGGCCGTGGGTTCCTACCACGGCAGTCTGGTTCGTCTCCTCACCGTTAGCGGAGAACTGATGGGCGTCCTTTGCCTTGCCCGCCAGAAGCCGCTCGAGCGCGCCGAGGAGCAGCTCCTTCAAGCCATCGCCGCCCATGCTTCGATCGCCTTCGAGAATGCCCGACTGTTTACCCGCATGGAGGGGTCCAACCGCCACTGGGTTGGGATCTTTGACGCTATCACCGACTTTATTGTCGCCCACGATCGATCGGACAACGTGGTCGAGGTGAATCGCTCCCTGGCGGATTTCATCGGCGTGGAGCCGAAGGAACTGATCGGGGTCAAGACGCATGCGCTGTTTGCTCTGACCACCGGCTTCACCCCGCGGGCGTGTCCTTTCTGTAGCGCGACTGCCGAGGAGGGCAAGGACCGGGTTCTAGTCCTTCTCGACCGAACCTATCTGGTTTCCACTTCGCGTGTCGAAGGCGCGGCCGAAGGCCTCGAAACCATTCACGTCCTGAAAGACATTACCGATCGGCGGGAGGCCGAACGTCGCTACCGCGAATTGTTCGACAACACCCAGGAGGGCGTGTTCTTTGCCAACCCGGACGGGTGGTTTGTCGAAGTCAACGACACTCTGCTGCGACTGCTCGGCTACGATAGCCGGGAACAGCTGCTCAAGGTGGACATCCGCACGCACGTGTTTTTGTCGCGGGAGCGCTATGATCAATTCGCCGCTCTCATGCTCGCGCATGGCGTGGTGCACAATCACGAGCAAACCCTGCGTCGCATGGACGGATCCTCGGTTCACGTTTTGATCAACGCGTTTGCGGTTCGCGACGCCGATCAGCGGGTCCTGCAGTATCGCGGGGTCATGTTGGACGTCAGCGGGTTGAAGAATTTCCAATCCGAACTGCAACGCGAGCGCGACTTTTCCGGCAAGATCCTGAACAACACCCAAAGCCTGATCCTGGTGGCCGACACGGCCGGCCTGATCAGTTACGCCAACCGCCGCTGGCGGGAGATGGGCTACCAGCCCGACCAGCTGTGGGGGAGACCACTCGAGGAGCTGATTGCCCCTGCCCGCCGCCCCGCCCTGCGGGAGGCCCTGGCGGATACCTTGGCCGGCCAGCAGGTGGATAATCTTGAATTGCAGCTGCTGCGCGGCGCCGGCGGCGTGGGGCATTTCTCCCTCAATCTGAGCCCCATGAGAGACGAGCAAGGCAAGGTGACGAACATCGTGGTGGTTATGAGTGACATCACCGATGCGGCTACCTTGCAGGCGAAGCTCATCCACGCCGAAAAGATGGTGTCGGTGGGGCAACTGGTTTCCGGTGTCGCCCATGAGGTCAACAACCCGCTCACCGCGATTCTGGGGTTTGCCGATCTGCTTCTCGAAAATCCGGAAGTGCCGGAGAGCGCGCGCAAGGATCTGCGCGTCATTCTTCAAGAAGCGCAGCGCACCAAGCAGATCGTGCAAAACCTGCTGAGCTTCGCCCGGCCGATGCCGCCGCAGAGAAAACCGATCGAGCTCAACACCATCCTGGACCGCACCGTGCAGTTGCGCGCCTATGATTTCCATAGCCGTGGCGTCGAGGTCCTCGAGCACCTGGACCAGGATCTTCACCCGGTCATCGGGGACTCGCACCAGCTGCAGCAAGTCTTTCTGAACATTTTGAACAATGCCTATGATGCCGTGCGCGATACCGGCCGGGCCGCGCGCATCGAGATCCGGACGACGAATCTTGATCACCAGGTCGAGGTCGCGTTCCGCGACAACGGCCAAGGCATCAAGTCTCCGGAAAGCATCTTCGACCCGTTCTTTACCACCAAGGAGATCGGGAAAGGTACCGGCCTTGGACTGAGCATTTGCCAGGGAATCGTGCGCGAGCATGGAGGAGAGATCAGCTGCCATAACAACACCGACGGCGAGGGCGCGACGTTCGTCGTGCGCCTGCCGGCCGTCGAAGAGCCAGCCTCAGTTCGGGCTGCTGCCGGAGTTGCACCACCATGAACATGCCAGCCATGAAGCCGGTTGCCGAGCTCAACCTGCCGGTGCTGCTGATCGAGGACGAGTCCGCGGTCATGGCCTACGTGCGCACTGCGCTCGAGCATTATGGCTATCAAGTGGTATGCACCGAATCCGGGGCGGAAGGGCTCCGTCTGCTCGAACAACGAGATTTCTTGGGGGTGGTGTCGGACATGCGAACGCCCGGCGGCGTGAATGGCGCCGGGGTACACGCCTGGTTAACCGAGCATCGCCCGCAATTGGCATCGCGCGTAGTATTCATCACCGGGGATATCGCCAGCGAAGACACCGTGGCGACCTTGCGCCAGACCGGCGCCCCTTGCGTCGAGAAACCTTTTCGCGTGCAGCAGTTCATTTCGGTGGTCGAGAAAACCATAGGGAAGGCGCCGTGAACGAGAATCTTGGAGGAATTCGGCTTCTGATCGTTGACGACGAGCAGAGCATCCGCAAACTGTGCACCACGGTTGGGGAAGCATTGGGATTCACCTGTCTCGAGGCGAGTAGTGGTGAGACAGCTCTTACCCTGCTCGACGAGCAACCGGCACACATGATCTTGACCGACATGGTGATGCCCAATATGTCCGGCCTTGAGTTTCTCGCCCGGGTCAAGAAACAGTTTCCCCGCACCGAGGTTGCCGTGATGACCGGTCACGGCTCCGTCGAAACTGCGGTGCAAGCCATGAAACTCGGGGCCTACGACTACATCAGCAAACCCTTCTCGCCGCTCGAAGAACTGCGCCTGTTCCTGCGCCGCATGGCGGAAAAGATTCTGCTGGTCGAAGAAAACCAGTTCCTCCGCGACCGCGTGGATACGGAAACCGACCTGCACGGCATTGTCGGCTCTTCGACGAAGATTCAGGACGTGTTGCGCATGATCTCGCGCCTGAAAGACACCCGCACTCCAGTGCTCATCACCGGGGAGAGTGGTACCGGTAAAGAGCTCGTGGCCCGCGCCATCCACTTCCGCGGCCCCTTCGCCAAACAACCCTTCGTGGCGGTGGATTGTGGATCCCTGGTTCCCACGCTCATCGAGAGCGAACTCTTCGGTTATGAAAAGGGAGCGTTCACCGGGGCGCTGAAATCAAAGCCAGGCCTGTTCCAGGCGGCCGACGGGGGCACAATTTTTCTCGACGAAATCGGGGAATTGCCGCTCGAGTTGCAAGCCAAGCTGCTGCGAGTCTTGCAGGAGAAGGAAGTGCGCCCCGTGGGCAGCAATCAGAGGCTCAAGGTGGACGTCCGGGTGATCGCCGCCAGCAACCGCGACCTCGAAAGCGAATACCGCAAGGGCACCTTCCGCAAGGATCTGTATTTCCGCCTGAACGTGGTTACGGTGCATTTGCCGGCGCTCAGGGAGCGACAGTCCGATATTCCGATTCTGGTGCATTGGTTTCTCGACCGTTATGCCCCTGGCCGTTCCATTCAGATCATGAGCGCAGCCATGAAGTGCCTGCTCTATTATGGTTGGCCGGGGAACGTACGCGAGCTCGAAAACTCCATTGAGCGGGCCATCGCGCTGGGAGATGGCAGGGCGATCGATGTTAACGACCTGCCTCCGGCCATCGCTTCTGCGTCCCAGGATTCAGCCAGCACAGTCCCGGCGGCCACGGTTTCAACCGACCTCGAAGATATTGAGCGGGCGACGATCGAGCGGGTCTTCGAGCAGGTCAAGGGCGACAAATCCCTGGCGGGCAAGATGCTTGGGATCAGCCGCGCCACCTTGTATCGCAAGCTCAAGCGCTACAACATCGGGGCCCGGCCTCAATTGCCACCCACCCGGCAGGCGCTGCAGTAGGCAAAAGCGGAACTGGTGAGAATTGAGACCCCGTTTCAGTCTGAGACGCTACCGACGAGCGGGGGCCGGCCAAAGCAGGGCTCGGCGGGCAAACCTGTTCATAAATAACCACTTACAATCCACAGCCGGGCTTAATTTTTTGGCCTTCCTCGTGCATGTTGCTTGCCGGGCGGACGAAACAGCGGTCCCTGCCCCACATTGCACTCGGTCACTCTCGAGAGAATTGTGTCCAAACCTGGCACAGCCACCGCGTTTTCCCATCGCCAAAGCTCGACCAGCAAGCTGGCGAAGTTTTTTCCCAGCGCCATGCCGATGAGAATTCCAGTGCATCTCACGCGCCTGGGCACGGCGTCGAACACCGTGAGCGAGAACACCGTTCTCGAGTTCGGTACTCCCAACGAAGTCTTATTTACTTCCAGCTTGCCTCTCGAGTTTGCCGACCGGCTGCGCATGCGCAACCTTGACGGCACACTCGATGTCGAGGCCTGCGTCGTGGCACTCGAGTACAACGGCGCGCACACCGCGGTCGCCGCTCGCTTTGCCAAGGAGGTCGCGAATTGGATCGTGAAACTATGAAGGACAGTTCCACAAACGCACGGCTCGGGGCGGCATGGCGTGAAGCCCGCCGGCTGTACCCTCTCTACGCCAACCTGGCGAAGGAATTCGTCATCGACTCTCCCGCCTGTCCGGCTCTGGACGAAGGCAATGAGGCTCCGTCCGAAGAGGAGGTGACACAGGCCCAGCAGTGGCTCCTCGACCTCGACGAGCGCATTCAAGTGCATCAGCTTCGCCAATTCCTGCAGACCAGCAGTTTGGCCGGCGAGCGAGGCCTGCGCGATCTGCTGATTCATCATCTGGGCAAGAAGCACAGTAACGTGGATCGCGACAAAATCGACTTCCTGTTCGTGCAGTACTTTGCGCACTGCGCCCCATCAGGCTTGCAGGATGAAAATATAGACCTGGCTTGCGTGGCTAAAGTACTTGAGCCGGTGTTGGGTACGGTCGAGCGAACCGTTCCGCAGCGGTTGCAACCGGTCGAGCAACTGGTCTCGGAGGCCAACGCCGCCAAGGACCTCAACCATCTTTTGGCAAGTCACGTCCTCGACAAGGGGCGGCAATTGAAGGAGTCTTTAGGCGAAGAGTACTTTTCCCCTACCGCCATCCTGACCTTTACGCGTTTTGGATTCCTGATGCGCCGCATCTTCTTTCGCCTCATGTACCAGGATCTCAATGGCATCGTCGAAGGCTTGCGAGACCTCGAGAAGAGCGGAGTATCGACGCTCGATTGCCGGCGCGCGCAGTTTTCAGCCGAGGAACCTATCGCTCGTCTGCGCATGATCTGCCAATCCTGGAAGGTCCTGTTTCACGCCGAGTATTCCTCCGGCCAGCCGCTGCGTATGCTGGTGGACCTTCGGGCGGTGGTCGACGGGGCTCTGGCGCACACTGCCAAGACCGCCCCGGCGCGCGCGGCAGGCCCCCTGAAACAGGCCGCCGCCGCAGGAGCCAGCGCAGGCTCGGAAGCATCGGAATTCGAGGTCTTACCCTCGCGGCCGGAGGGCAGGGAGTAAGCCTTCGAGTCGGGAAATCTCGAAAGCGCAGGATGGAAACTCGTGCAACAGCCCACCGTATTGATCATCACCGATGAAGCGGAATTTGCCCGTTCGATCACCTGCCGCTGGCAATCCGAGCGCAGCCTCCCGGCATTCGTTCTGATGAGCAGCAATGTTCGTCTGGGCTTCGATCCCGAAAACTTTGAATTGGCGATCGTAGGATCGATTCGGCCGGCGGCACTCTCGGTCGTTCTGGAGGCTCTCGACGCCGCCCGCAAGCGGGTTCTGTTTGTCTCCCCCGACCTGGCAATCCTCGAAAAAATTCACGACCGCTGGCCGGGAATTCTTGCCTTGCGGCAGCAGGAGCACTGGCTCGATACCTTGATTTTGGTGGGCTCGGAGGCGCTTCATCGGGTACAGGCGGAAGCCACCGCCCTCGAGGCGGAAAAAAACAGGGCCGTTCTCGCCCATCAGGCGACCCTAGGACGCTACATGCTCGAGATGCGCCACACCCTGAACAATACCCTGACGGCGATGCTCGGCAACTCCGAATTATTGCTGCTCGAACCGGGATTACTTTCCGCCGAAGCCCGCTCGCAGATCGAAACCATCCGCCATATGGCGCTGCGGATTCACGAGGTCCTGCGGCGATTTTCTTCGCTCGAGAAGGAACTCATGGTGCTCGATCAGGAAACCAGAACCAACCCGGGAACCGGGGCGGAGCGAGCGGCGGCGTCCTTCTGAATCACGCCGGCCTAAGGCTCATCTACGACCAAGGCATCCCCGAAAGGCCTTCCACAGGGCCAAGACGACTTCTAGGCAAACAGGAACTCCTTGGTCCTCAGGTCCCTGATCGTGTCCCGGAGCTTGGCGGCTCGTTCGAATTCAAAACGCTTGGCTGCTTCCCGCATCTCCTCTTCTAATTTTCGGATATAGGCGTCGAGCTCGTCCTGCGATTTGAACTCGGGAATGCCATCGGTCTCACGGCTCGTCAGATCCGTGTAATCTGCCTCGACGATCGTCGCCAGCGACATCTCGAGAGGCCGGACAATCGACTGCGGGGTAATTCCATTTGCCAGGTTGTAGGCCTCCTGAATGGCGCGACGGCGGTTGGTCTCCTCGACCGCTCTCTCGATCGATTCGGTGACCGTGTCCGCATAGAGAATCGCGCGGCCATTCAGGTTGCGGGCGCATCGCCCGACCGTCTGAATCAACGATCCGCTCGAGCGCAGGAAGCCTTCCTTATCGGCATCGAGAATCGCCACCAATGAGACTTCCGGCAGGTCGAGCCCTTCGCGGAGTAAATTGATGCCGATCAGTACGTCAAACTCACCTTTGCGCAGGTCGCGCAAGATCTTGACCCTCTCCAGGGTCTCGATCTCGGAGTGCATATAGCGGCACTTCACCCCGACTTCGCTGTAATACTCGGCCAAGTCCTCCGCCATACGCTTGGTCAGGGTGGTCACCAGCACGCGTTCGCCACGCGCGGCACGCTGGCGAATTTCGTGCAGCAGGTCGTCGATCTGGCCTTTCACCGGACGCACCTCGACCGGAGGATCCACCAGTCCGGTCGGCCGAATGATCTGTTCAATGACCACCCCCGCCGACTTGGTCAACTCATAGGGGCCGGGCGTAGCCGAGACGTACACCGCCTGATTCACGCGGTGTTCGAATTCCGCGAAGGTTAAAGGGCGGTTATCGAGAGCGGAAGGCAAGCGGAAACCGTACTCAACCAGGGTTTCCTTGCGCGAGCGGTCGCCGTGATACATGCCGTGCAACTGCGGCACGGTCTGATGCGATTCGTCAATAAACATCAGGTAATCGCGGGGAAAATAATCGAGCAGGGTCGGCGGAGGCTCCCCCGGGAGTCGGCCGGTGAAGTGTCGCGAGTAATTCTCAATGCCGTGGCAGTAGCCGACGGACTTGATCATTTCGAGGTCATACATGGTGCGCTGATGCACCCTCTGGGATTCGACCATGCGCCCCTGTTTGCCGAGCTCCGCCTCCCACCAGGCCAATTCTTCGCGAATAGACTGAATCGCGCGGGATTTGGTTTCCGGCTTCATGACATAGTGTGTCTTGGGATAGATCGGCAGGCGGAGGTATTTCTGTTTCACCGTTCCAAACAGTGGATCAATTTGCGACAGCGCTTCGACCTCGTCTCCCCACAACTCCACGCGGTACGCCATATCGTCGTAGGTGGGGAAGATCTCGATGACGTCGCCGCGCACCCGAAACGTTCCTCGGCGGAAGTCGCCGTCCGTGCGCTCATAGAGGATCTCTACCAGCTTGCGGGTGATGTCCTCCCGCTTCACCTTTTGACCCTTTTCGAGGAACAGCAGCATGCCGTAATATGCCTCGGGCGAGCCGAGACCGTAGATGCAGCTCACCGACGCCACGATCAGACAATCGCGCCTCTCGAATAGGGAACGGGTGGCGGAGAGGCGAAGCTTGTCCAGCTCGTCGTTGATCGTCGCTTCCTTCTCGATGTAAAGGTCAGCAGCGGGAACGTAGGCCTCGGGCTGATAATAGTCATAGTAGGAAACGAAATATTCCACCGCATTTTGGGGAAAGAAACTCTTGAATTCGTGATAAAGCTGCGCAGCCAGAGTTTTGTTGTGCGCCATCACCAGGGTAGGCCGGTTCACTTCTTCAATGACCTTGGCCATGGTGTAGGTCTTTCCGGACCCAGTAACCCCCAGTAAAACCTGGTGCTCGTCCGCATCGAGCACTCCCCGTACCAGAGATTCGATGGCTTTGCCCTGGTCGCCTCTCGGTTGGTAATCGCTGACAAGTTTGAAATCCATGCGCTCCGCTTGCGTTGCTAAGTGTCATTCTCATTCTACGACGGATCGAGCACCGCTATGCGGGCGACGATCTGGTGCAGTATTGTCCGGGGATGTTGGCCCTAATCTGCTGGAACCACACTACTTCAGCGACTGCCCCAAACCTGATCGAAGCCGCCCACGCCCGCCAAGGCTTGTTCCCGCCGCTGGCCGCCGATTGCACAGTTATTCAAGAACACCCGAAAGAATGCACCGATGGGAAAAGCTGCCAGGCCTTGCTGACGGCGGCGGGTCAGCCGAGGGTGTCGAGATCTCGACTAGTTACCCGGTGGAAATGCCGTTCGCGAAGCAACCTACGGTACTATCTGAGAAATCATACTTTTGGACAGCAACTATTCTAGATTTTCCGGGTAGACTGAGTGGGTAGGTTTGTCAGACGCATCCTTGCAAGCAGGATCAATATGAAAACGTTGCTTGAAAATTCGCTACCTTTCACCTCATGGCTAATAGTTGGAATCGGGTGGTTAGGATTGTCTTCGCCGGCTCTGGCTGCTCTGGGAGGCGACGTAACCTCTGTGGCAGCAGATCAGGCGCACATGAAGGCCAGCATCGAAGTGAAACAGTCGGAGGGATATGAGGTGCACGCCCTCCAGGCGCCCGGCGGCACGGTGGTGAGCGAGTACGTTTCCCCTTCGGGCAGGGTGTTTGCCGTGGCCTGGCACGGTCCGTTCTTTCCCGAACTGCACCAAATTCTAGGCAGCTACTTTCAACAGTACTCGGCCGCGTTACAGGCAGAGAAGAAGCCTCATGGGCATCGGCCGCTCAACCTCGAGCAGCCTGGACTGGTCGTTCAGACCGGCGGGCACATGCGGGCGTACTTTGGCCGAGCTTACATTCCCGAGATGTTGCCTCCGGGTCTCAAAGTTGAGGAAATCAAGTAAAGAAGCTCAAGAAGCTAAGGGGAGGGCTTTGTGCGCAAGAAGTTCTTGGTATTGATTTTGCTGGGAGGCGTGGGATTTGCTGTCGGTTGCGGCGGCGGTAGCTCAACGCCGTCGGGTGTGCCTGGCGGTAGTGGTAGTGGTGGCAGCGGTGGCGCCAGCGCCAATGTTCTCGCCATCGCGGTCGATGGGGGACCGACGGCGACTCAGCCCGGCGGTTTCATCGTTCCGAATGCCGCGTTCGCCAGCGCAACGGTCTGCGCTCCCGGCAGCACCTCGAATTGTGTCACTATCGATCACCTGTTAGTGGACACAGGATCGTCCGGCTTGCGAGTTTTCGAATCCGAAGTTTCCTCGCTGAACCTCCCCACGGTAAATGCCTCCAACGGTTCTGCCGCCTACGATTGCGTCTCATTTGCAGACGGGTCCTTTCTTTGGGGCCCCGTCCAGAACGCAACCGTGACCTTGGCTGGAGAAACCGCCAGCAATACGCCGATTCAGGTGATCAGCAGCTCCACGGCAAACATACCCACCAGCTGCTCCAACAACAACCTCACTGAGTTTCAGAATACCCAATCCAGTTTAGAAGCCAATGGGATTCTAGGTGTGGGCCTCGAACCCTCTGACTGCGGGCTTGCCTGCGACCCCAGCGAAGAGCCGGTGGAAGTGTCCCCTCCTGCCCCGGCTTATTACACCTGCTCCAGCCTTCCCTGCACTCCGCAATTTGTGACGGTGGCGAACCAGGTAACCAATCCGGTGGTGAAGTTCTCTACCGACAATAATGGCACCATCTTCGAGCTTCCCGCGGTTTCGGGGAGCGCAGCTACCGTGACCGGCTCGCTGATTTTCGGTATCGGAACGGAAACCAACAACCAGTATCCGTCCTCGAACACGTTGTTTACGCTGGTGTGCGATAACTTCACCACGAATTTTGAAGGTAACAGTTATGCCCCCACTGTAAATACGGCGAACCTGTGTACTGGAGGAGGAAGCTTCATTGACAGCGGCTCGAACGGGCTTTTCTTTCCCAATGTGCCGAATTTCCCCATCTGCCCAGGCGGTCTTTCAGACTTCTACTGCCCTGCTTCCTTGACCAACCTTTCCGCCACCAATGTGGATCCCAATGGGACCGGGGCAACCAAGGTGACCAGTTTCAGCGTGGACAATGCGCAAAACCTTTATACTAACGCGAACACTGACGGTGACGCAGCCTTAGCGACCCTCGGTGGCTTGAATCCTCCGGGATTTGGCTTTGACTGGGGACTGCCGTTCTACTATGGGGTGAACGTCTATACGGCGATCGATGGGCAGACCGTGAGCACGCCTTCCGGTCTTCCCAGCCCACCGTGGTGGGCATATTGAGTTGATCAGAAGGAGCCGCCAACGCTAACGCGCGCACGCGCCAGTACTGCCCTGCTTCAGGAAACTGGCAGCAGGGGATACGTTTTCTAGCTGATCGTGATTGTGATCCGAGTCGCGGGATTCTTGCCGGCGATCTACGACCTGCGGGCAGAAACTCGTTTCCGAATGCTTATCCTCTGAAATGGCGGATCCTATCGGCTGGACTCTGAGTCAGCGGGCAATTCCGGCGCCTTCGAATACTGTTGGCTGGCAGGCCCGCTCTGGAGGTTGACCAGGTTTCGTCCCGATTTTCTCGGGTTATGCCAGCTGCCTTGCGAGATTGCTCGGTCGACCGGGAAAAGCCGTCTTCTTTATCTTGCCTGAACCCTTGCTAGGCGTCTTGTCTGAACCTGACGGTCGTCGCGCTGGAGTGCTGTCTCCGCTCGGTTGCGCTGGTGTCGTCGTCGTGGAACTTGCCTCGGGGTTGGCTGGCGGCGCTGCGACCGGCGCGGCTTGCGGCTGCGTCGCCGTCGGTACTGGAGCGGCGGCCGGCGCGGATTGGGGATGCGTTTTCAGCCAGAAGTAAACGGTTCCGGCCACTAAGAGCAGAACAACGGCCGCAATGAGCAGTGGCCTCCGGCCCCCTTCAGCACCCGACGATTCGGAGTGTAACGGGTCGCTCGCAGCCGAAAAGTCAGTCATTCCCGACGCGATGTTTCGGTTCTGCTCGAGCGGCTCGTGCGGGGCGGGGGCCGGAGCAACGCCCGCTCCAAAGGTGCTGCCAGAGTCCGGCGCACTTCCCATTAGTGTAGAGATAGGCTGTAGCTTCGAAATCGCCGCTTGGTGTGCCGCTGTCCGAGCCCGCATCACCTCTGATCCCGGGTCCTGCATTGATTCAAGCAAAGCGGCTTCAGTTGGCTCCGGCCTCAACTCGGGCTCTTTTTCAAGCTCGAACACCGCTTCGGAAAAACCCGGCGATGAGAGAGAGAAAACGTGGCCCGCCGCTTCGCGCGCGGTTGTGCTCCCGGCCTCCGCGGTAGCCACCGCGGATTCGGCAGACGCGAACGTAGGGGCTCCGACCAAGCTCTGGGCCGATTTTGGCGAGTCCGATTTTCGAAGCAAACCGCGAGCCACTCGAATCGTGCCCTTCGATTGCTCCACGTTAATGGGCTTGGTAAGAACCAGGTTGGCGCCAATACGGAATGCCTTCGCGACTCCCGCCTGGCCTTCCACAACGGCTATTGAGAGCGAAGTTCGATTGGCGCTGGAATGGCGCGAACTCTTAAATAGCAAGGTCGCATTCTGCTCATTTTCACAGTCCACTACGATCGCATCAAAGTGCTCTGCTGTCAGCTTTTTCACCGCCGCGAAAGGCTCGTTCGAGGCCTCGATCTCAAAATCCAGTTCGCCCATGATTTGGGCGACTGTACGGTAGGTCTTTTGCTCCGGACAGAATAAAAGGGCCTTATAGCTCATAGGGGCAATCGTAGGTACCTCCATACTTGTCATCAAGTTACCGAGGTCACACTCTGGGCCGCCGGAAGGCGACCGAGCGCCAAGGCCATCCCGGTCGTAACCCGGGTACAATGGCGAGCCATGCGGTTGCCGCTGTGGCTCAAAATTGCCTGGACTTTGTGGGTGATCGTGTGGGTGCCGATTTACTGGCGCCAGTACGGCCCGGAGAATTTTCTCTACTTCTGCGATTTGGGCAACTTGCTGCTCGTGGTGGCACTTTGGCGGGAAAGCGCGCTGCTGTTCTCCTGGCAGGCGACGGGCTTGCTGGTTTTTCAGACTCTCTTCACCATCGATCTGGCAGGGGCACTGGTAAGCGGCAGACACATCATCGGGGCCAGCCAATACATGTTCGACCCCCACATCCCGATTCTTGTGCGTTGGCTCGGCCTGTTCCACGTGTTTACGCCGCCTCTGCTGCTCTGGGGAATTCGGCGGTTGGGCTATGACAGCCGGGGATGGAGGCTGCAGACCTTAAGCGCATGGATCCTGGTTCCGATCAATTTCTACTGGCGTCCCCAGGCGGACGTGAATTGGGCGCGCGGACCCTTCTTCCGCGAGCAACACCGGGTGCCGGGTCTGGTCTATCTGTTGGCCTACTTGATCGTCGTGCCCCTAGTGGTTTACTGGCCGACCCATTTGATCCTGCGCTGGTGGAGCGGGGAGGATACTCGTCACTAGCGTGGAACTCGGCCGAATCACCGCTTCGGCCGGTAGATGTGTGTGCTCGTGCCAAAGGCAGATTCAGCCGATTCCATCAGAGTTTCCGAAAGCGTGGGATGGGGATGGATCGTACGGGCGAGGTCCTCGGCAGTTGCTCCCATTTCGATCGCCAGCACGGCCTCAGAGATCATCTCACCGGCGCTGACTCCGACAATTCCCGCCCCCAAGACACGTTCGGTTTCGGGGTCCAGAATGAGTTTGCTCATGCCTTCGGTCCGGTCAAGGGTCACCGCCCGCCCCGAAGCTGCCCAGGGAAATCTGACAACTTTGATTTCCCGCCCGTCGTTTTGCGCCTGGGTTTCGGTTAATCCGCACCAAGCAATTTCGGGATCCGTGAACACCACCGCCGGAATCGCATTCGGCTCAAAGGCCACCTTACGCCCCATCATGGCTTCGACGGCAATTCGCCCCTCATGGGAAGCCTTGTGGGCGAGCATGGGCTCACCGACAACATCGCCGATGGCATAGATTGCGGGGTCGTCGGTCCGCAGTTGGTGGTTGACCCGGATAAATCCGCGTTCTCCGACCTTGACGCCGGTTTTTTCGAGGCCTGGAATATCCGAATTCGGACGGCGTCCGACCGAAACCAGAACTTTGTCAAAGACCTTCTTCTCGGCTTCGACCTCGCGCCGCCCCTCAAAGGTTACCCGGATTCCTGCGGGCTTCTCTTCGACCGACCTTACCTTGGTGTTGACGAGAATCGAGTCGAAGATCTTTCCCATGCGCTTGCCGAGCGGCAGCACCAGGTCACGATCGGCCCCGGGCAACAGTCCAGGCAGCATTTCTACCATCGTCACCCTGGACCCTAGCGCGGCATAGACCGTGCCAAGCTCGAGACCGATATACCCGCCACCGATGACCAGCAGGGTGGGGGGAATCTCGCCAAGCTCCAGCGCAGAGGTTGAATCCATCATCCGCGGGCTGTCGAGCTTCAGGCTGGGAATCATGGCTGGCCGCGAGCCGGTGGCGATAATGATGTGATCGAATGCAAGCAACTCCTCGCCCCCGTTGACGCGACTCACCCGCAAGGTGTTCGAGTTCTCGAATCGAGCGTGCCCTTGGAGATATTGCACCTTTCGCACCTTCGAAAGCTGACCCAGCCCGTCGGTGAGTTTCCGCACCACACCTTCCTTCCACGATCGCAAGCGGGCTATGTCAATTTTGGGCGGAGCGTATTCGATTCCCCAGTTTCGAGCCTCGTCGGCTTCGTCGACGAGCTCGGCAACATGCAACAGGGCTTTCGAAGGAATGCATCCCCGGTACAAACAGACGCCGCCGGGATTCAGCTCGGGATCAACGAGCGTCACCGACATTCCGAGATCGGCAGCCAGGAATGCCGCTGTGTACCCACCCGGGCCACCGCCGATGACTGCAATGTGCAAGTTAGCAATTTCGGCCATTTGTTTCGTCAACCACCGAGGACATGAAGATCGTCGGGTTCGAATCGACCAAGTGCCTGATGGGGTTTGCCCCTTGCCCACCGACGGAATCGGTTCCGGCCATGGGTTCGGAACTCCGCTCGGCCTCCTTGGTCGGGGCCTTGCGGCATTTCCTAGCCCTGAACCGAGAGCAGGAACGGTTGCTCGAAGGCTTCCGCCACCCAGCGCAGAAAACGCGCGGCATCGGCACCGTCAATCAAACGATGATCATAGGACAGTGACAGGGGAAGCACTAAGCGCGCCTCGAACTTTCCGCTGATCCAGACCGGCTCCATCGTGGAGCGCGAGAGCCCGAGAATGGCAACCTCCGGATAATTGACAATGGGGGAAAATCCCGTCCCCCCGATGCCACCCAGATTGGTGATGGTGAAGGTTCCGCCTCCCATCTCGGCCGGGCTGAGCTTCTTGTCACGGGCTTTCTTTGAAAGCTTAGTAAGTTCTGCGGCCAGCTCGACGATGTTTTTTGTATCCACATCCCGAATCACCGGCACTAACAGGCCGCGATCGGTGTCGACTGCCACGCCAATGTTGATGTATTGCTTGTAAACGATTTCTTCCTTCGCCAGGTCGATGCTGGCATTGAACTGAGGAAAAATCTTGAGGGCTGCGGCACAAACCTTCAAAGCAATCGCGGTTACCGTCATCTTGCCGCCGGCTTCTTCCGCTCGGGGGGCGAATCGTGCCCGCAAAATCTCGAGTTCGGTGATATCGGCCCGGTCGTGCTGGGTGACGTGTGGAACTGTCGTCCATGCCTGCCACAGGTGTTCAGCGGTTTTCCGTCGCACGCCGCGCATCGAAACTCGCTCCACCTTGCCCCACTTGGAGAAATCAGGCAGCTCCGGCGGGGCCCCGCGGGAGGATGGCAGCTGGGCGGCGGCTGCGGCAGCAACCAGCAATGATTTCGAGTACGCCTTCACATCGTCCTCGCTGATGCGTCCCCCCGGTCCGGTTCCTCGCACTTCATGAATATCGATCCCCAGCTCCCGGGCCAACCGCCGCACGTGGGGGGCTGCGGGCACGGGTTCTCGATGCTCCGAGCCTGCTACCTTCTCCAACTGTTTGGGCATGGCGAAGCCGGAAGGCCGAACCTGCGGCTGGTCGGGGGGAAGCGCCTGCTCCTCGGTTTTGCCTTCGGCGCGGATTGCCGCTTGGAACGCCAATCGAGCTCCGTGCTGCCCGGAGACGTGCTCCACCGGGAGGTGCTTGGGCGGCTCTGCCACCGGCAAACCCGCTCCCTCCAAGGTAAAGATGACCTGTCCGACTTGGACCTTGTCTCCTTGGCGAACCCGAATTTCCTTCACCACCCCGGTGACAGATGACGGCACCTCGACCACGGCTTTTTCCGTCTCCAGCTCCATGACCGGCTGAGCGGCCACCACCTTCATTCCGGGCGAAATCATGATGCGCACAACATCCGCCTCGGTAATGTTTTCGCCCAGCTCGGGAAGTTTGAATTCCCCAGGACCCGAAATGGCTCGCGCCGGAGCCGCTGCCTGGGCTGCCTGCTTGGCGCTCGGAGGCGGGCTGGCAACCTGAGCCGCTACGGGCTTCACGGGGTCCTCGATGGGCTCGTGGGCGGGCTCCGACGCTGGTGGTTTCAGAGGCGAGACCGATCGTGCCCCTCCCGTCGCGCCGTTTTCCAGCGTGAAAATGACCTGGCCTACCCTGACCTTCTCTCCTTCCTTAACTCGGATCTCCTTGACCGTGCCGCTCACCGACGAAGGCACCTCCACCACGGCCTTCTCCGTCTCGAGCTCCATCACCGGCTGACCCTCGGTGATGCTCGTGCCCGGAGAAATCATGAGCCGGACCAGGTCGCCCTGATCGATGTTCTCACCGAGTTCCGGCAACTTAAATTCCTTCACAGAACACCCTCGCTTACTCTGCCGCCCGGGTACCCACGGCTCAGCCGAGGACCCGGACAAACCAGAAACCCGCCTCAGGCAAGGGCGGGATTGGTTTTCTCGGAATCGATGCCGAGTTCCCGAATCGCTTTTCCCACCTGCTCAGGTTTGATCGCTCCCTCCCGAGCCAACGCATGCAAGGTGGCCAGCACAATATGCTTGGCATCCACCTCAAAAAAATTGCGCAGCGACGCCCGATCCTCGCTCCGGCCAAAGCCATCCGTGCCCAGCGCAGCCAGCGGACCCGGTATCCACTGCGCGATTGACTCGGGCAACACTTTCATATAGTCCGAGGCGGCCACGAACACCCCCGGTCGATTCTTCAAACACCGGGTCACGTAGGGCACACGCGGAGTCTCCTCCGGATGCAGGCGATTCCAGCGTTCGCACTCGATGGCCTCGTTATACAGGCGCTTGTAACTGGTGACGCTCCAGACATCAGCGTCTACACCATAGTTGTCCTGGAGGATCTGCTGCGCCTTGAGCGCCTCATACAGGATGGTCCCACTGCCGAGCAGCTGGGCCCGTAACTTCCCGTTACTCCTCTCCGCCGGCTTGAAGCGGTACAAACCTTGCAAGATTCCGTCGCGGACCTCGCTCGCCTCCGGCATCGAAGGCATCGGCAGCGGCTCATTTGTGACCGTCAGGTAATAGAAGACGGCCTCTTCCTCCACATACATTCGTCGAATGCCGTCCTCGATAATGACAGCGATCTCGTAGGCAAACGCCGGATCGTAGGCGAGAAGATTCGGTACTGACAGCGCCAGCACGTGGCTGTGACCATCCTGGTGTTGTAGACCCTCGCCCGCGAGTGTCGTACGTCCGGCGGTACCACCGATGAGAAAGCCGCGGGTTCGCATGTCGGCGGCCGCCCAGATCAAGTCACCAATACGCTGAAAACCGAACATGGAATAGTAAATGAAAAAGGGTATTGTGTTGATGCCGTGGGTGGCATAGGCAGTTCCCGCCGCGATGAAAGAGCACACCGAACCTGCTTCGGTGATCCCTTCTTCGAGAATCTGTCCGTTCAGAGCCTCCTTGTAGTAGAGCAGCGTATCCATATCGACCGGTTCATAGAGCTGACCTACGCTCGAGTAAATGCCTACCTGCCGGAACAGGGCTTCCATCCCGAAGGTGCGGGCTTCGTCGGGGATGATGGGCACGATGAGCTTGCCAATTTCCGGATCGCGCAAGAGCTTCGAGAGCAGGCGAACAAAAACCATGGTGGTCGATGCTTCCCGCCCCTCGGTGCCCTTGTAGAATTCTTCAAAATGCGACTGGGAAAGCGGGTGGATAGGCTTCGAACACACCTTTCGCTCCGGCAGATAGCCGCCCAGCTGTTTGCGTCGCGCTTGCATGTAGGTAATTTCCGGACTGTCGTCGGCCGGGCGATAGAACGGGGCCTCATGGAGTTCGTCGTCGGGGATCGGAATGCCAAAGCGGGAACGGAACATCCAGAGTTCTTCATCATTCAACTTTTTCTGCTGATGGGTGATGTTCTTGCCTTCGCCGGCTTCCCCCAACCCGTACCCCTTAATGGTCTTAGCCAGAATGATTGTCGGGGATCCCTGATGCTCGACCGCTGCCTTATACGCCGCGTGTACCTTGATGGGATCATGCCCGCCCAACCGCATTCGCGTCAGCTGCTCGTCGGAGAGATGTTCGACCATGTGGAGCAGGCGCGGGTCCGTGCCGAAGAAATTCTGCCGGAAGTAGGCCCCGCTCTCCACGAAGAACTTCTGGTACTGCCCATCGGTGATCTCACCCATGCGTCGGACCAGCAAACCGTCCCGGTCGTTGCGGATGAGGCTGTCCCAGTCGCTGCCCCAAATCACCTTGATCACATTCCAGCCCGCGCCGCGGAAAATTGCCTCGAGCTCCTGAATGATCTTTCCGTTTCCCCTCACCGGGCCATCGAGTCGCTGCAAGTTGCAGTTGACTACGAAGATCAAGTTATCGAGCCTTTCGCGCGAGGCTAAGGTAATCGAGCCCAGGGATTCGGGTTCATCCATCTCTCCGTCTCCCAGGAACGCCCATACCTTCCCGCCTCTGGTCTGTTTCAGCCCTCGATTCTCGAGATAGCGCATGAAGCGGGCCTGATAAATGGCTTGAATCGGTCCGAGGCCCATCGAAACCGTGGGGAACTCCCAAAAATCAGGCATCAACCAGGGATGGGGATAGGAAGACAGTCCGCCGCCAGGTTTCAGCTCGCGACGGAAATTCTCGAGCTTCTCTTTGGGAATGCGACCCTCCAGGTAGGCGCGGGCGTAGATCCCGGGTGCCGCATGTCCCTGGAAGTAGACAATGTCCTGGTCTCCGCCGGCGCTGCCTGCCCGCAAGAAATGGTTAAATGCCACCTCGTATAAGGTTGCCGCCGAAGCGTAGGTCGAAATGTGTCCGCCAATGCCTTCCTGGATCTTGTTGGCGCGAACCACCATGGCCAGAGCGTTCCAGCGCACCAGACTCTTGATGCGCCGTTCCATTTCCTGGCTGCCCGGAAACGGCGGCTGCTGCACGGCAGGGATCGTATTCTGATACGGAGTGGTGGCGCTAAACGGCAGGTTGACTCCCGCTGCCCGTCGGGCATGCAAGGAGAGCTGCTGCAGGAGTCGCCCGGCACGGTCCGGACCGCCTTTGGCCAACACATAATCGAGCGAATCCAGCCATTCCCGTGTTTCGAGTACTTCCAGTCCATCCGCCTGTGCTTCCGCCACCGGTGCCATCTTCACCCCCAACATGTGGGAAACTTCCATCATAGACAATCAGGGATTTTTTTGCTGCCTATTGCCGAGGG
>DASPVG010000035.1:0-28859 GCA_035622455.1 Terriglobales bacterium | reverse complement strand
GACGTTCGTGGTGGTTCCGACGTAAACCTTGCCATTCACGATCATGGGAGTACCGAAATGGCTGCCAGATCGAGCCCTCGGAGCCATTCGGAGTCACATTCAGCACACTGGTTTGGGCCAGCGTGCTTTGGTTGTAGCCGATAACCCAACCTGTGTAGAGACCCCAATCGCAGTGCGAGGTCCATCCCGTATACGCCATGTGGTTCGGCAAGAGCAGGACTTGGCGTTCGCCATGCTGTTTGGGATCCAACACGAAAAAACCATTTTGCGGGTTGTCGCCGGTACCGGGATAGCGGGCTTTTATCGTAACCGGACCGCCGAACTGTTCCTGTCCGGTGGTCACATCGAGGGCGTGGATCCTTTGGAAATAGCCGGACGAGCCCTTGCTCATGGCGACGCCATAGATCGTGCCGTGCGGGCCGCTGCCGCGATCGATCACGGGAGTGGAGCTGATTGCCGGTGCGGGCAATATCGTTGTGATAGGTAACGACGCTCGCATGGCCAGCCGGGCCGGCGGCAGGAGTCGGGCCCGAAGAAACTCATAAACAAGCGAGTCATGGTGAACAAAAGGACTAGGCAGTTGCTGCGGGTGGGACGCAAATCGGAACCCGGAAAGGATCTTTCCATAAAGCAGTCTCGAGGAGCGGATAGAGACATCGAGAAGTCCGCCCGTGGCCCAAACTGGCAAGACACCAGGTTTGTCGCCGGCGGCATCCACGGCCAAGAACGGAATATGCAACGCGACGGGTTCCGCTCGGCCGATGCCGTAGTGGGAGAAAAACGAACCTGGTGGTGGCAGGCCCATCGTGCTGGGCCCTACGCCCCCAAGCTAGCTCTCCTCGCCCACCTTCAACACAGCCAAGAACGCTTCTTGCGGAATGTCCACTCGCCCAATTCGTTTCATCCGCTTCTTGCCTTCCTTTTGCTTTTCGAGCAACTTGCGTTTGCGAGTGATGTCGCCGCCATAGCACTTGGCCAAGACGTTCTTGCGCATGGCCGGAACGGTTTCGCGGGCGATGATCTTTGCTCCCACTGAGGCCTGAATCGCCACTTCGAACATCTGCCGTGGAATCAGCTCTTTCATTTTGGCGGTGAGGACTCGGCCCCGTTCGTAGGCAAAATCTCGGTGCACGATCACCGACAAGGCGTCCACCGGCTCCCCGGCCACCAAAACATCCAGCTTGACCATGGGCGATTCCCAATAACCCGAAAGGTGATAATCGAGCGAAGCGTAGCCGCGGGATACGGACTTGAGACGATCGTAGAAGTCCAAAACGATTTCGTTCAGGGGAAGCTCATACTGCAGCATCACCCGCGAAGAGCTGACGTATTCGAAGCTCTTTTGTTTGCCCCGCTTCTCTTCGACCAACGCCAGAATCCCGCCGACATATTCCTCGCTCGAGAGAATCGTTGCCAGGATCACCGGCTCCTCGATTTTGACAATTTCGCTCTGCGGCAGCCAGCGCGAGGGATTATCGACGGCGACGATCTCGCCGCTCGTCTTGGTGATCCGGTATCGAACCCCCGGTGCCGTGGTGATCAGGTCGAGGTTGAACTCACGCTCCAGCCGTTCCTGGATGATTTCCATGTGCAGCAGTCCCAGAAAACCGCAGCGGAACCCGAACCCGAGGGCGGCTGAGCTCTCCGGCTCAAAAAAGAACGAGGCATCGTTCAGGCGCAACTTTTCGAGAGCCTCCCGCAGTTGGGTGTGCTCGTGGGCGTCCACCGTATAAAGTCCGGCAAACACCATGGGCTTGATATCTTCAAAGCCGGGCAGGGGCTCGAGCCCGGGGTGAGCGTCATCCGTGATCGTGTCTCCGATTTTGGTGTCGGCCACGTTCTTGATATTGGCGATCAGAAAACCCACTTCCCCGGCACGCAGCTCTTCTACCTCGACTGGTTTGGGGGTGTGTACGCCGAGAGTTTCGACCTCAAACACCCGGCCATTCGACCAGAGGCGGATCTTCTGCCCTCTCTTGAGCGTGCCCTGGACCACCCGGGCGAGCACGATCACTCCTCGATACGCGTCGAACCAGGAGTCGAAAATCAGCGCCTCGAGGCGCCCCTCCGGATTGCCCTTGGGCGGCGGGATTCGCTTGACAATCGCTTCGAGCACATCCCCCACCCCCTGACCGGTTTTCGCGCTGATCAGGATGGCGTCGGAGGCATCGAGCCCCACCGCAGTTTCGATCATCTCCTTGGTTCGCTCAATATCGGCGCTGGGCAAGTCGATCTTGTTGATCACCGGGATGATCTCGAGGCCGTGATTGATAGCCAGATAGGAGTTGGCTAGAGTCTGCGCCTCGACCCCTTGCGAGGCATCCACCACCAGCAACGCACCTTCGCAGGAGGCCAGCGAGCGCGAGACTTCGTAGGAAAAATCCACGTGACCCGGCGTGTCGATGAGGTTGAGCTGATAGCGCTGGCCATCTTGGGCGTTGTACATCATGCGGACGGCATGCGCCTTGATGGTGATGCCCCGCTCGCGCTCGAGATCCATGGAATCGAGCACCTGGGCTTGCATTTCGCGCGCGCTTAATGCGCCGGTGAGTTCGAGCAAGCGGTCGGCAAGCGTAGACTTCCCGTGGTCAATGTGGGCGATGATGGCAAAATTACGGAGAAGGACGGAATCCATGGCCTTCGAGCTTCACCAGGTGATTCTAACAGGCGCAAAGAGAGGTCTCGCTTGCCCGCAGGCCCTCTTTCCGGTGTTTCGATTTTCTCGAGCGGGCTCGGCCCCAGCTTTTCCGGTACAATTCGGCTCTTGCGTTTTCGAGGAGAGATCATGCGTCCAGTTCGAGCCGGGCTTTTTCCCTGGATCGTTGCCTGCCATCTCTGGGCGCAGGTGGTCTCTTCGCCCGTGCGGCCTTATGTCACAGTCGATGCTCCGGTTATCGCCCTCGCCCACGTCCGCGTCATTGACGGCACCGGAGCGGCCGCCGGCGAGGACCAAACCGTCATTGTTCGAAAGGGCAAAATTGAATCCATTGCGCCCTCCGCATCGGCCCATACTCCCAAAGATGCTCGGATCCTCGAACTGCGCGGATACACCCTGATCCCCGGGCTGGTCGGCATGCATGATCATTTGTTTTATCCCGTCGGCGGCTACATGTTCGGCGAGATGGCCTTCAGTTTCCCTCGCCTGTACCTGGCCAGCGGAGTGACCACCATTCGCACCACCGGCTCGCTCGAACCCTATACCGATCTCGAAATCAAAAAAAAGATCGATGCGGGGGAAATGCCCGGGCCGAAGATCCATGTCACCGGACCGTACTTGGAAGGTGCGGGCTCAATTCTGCCGCAACTGCACCAGCTCACCGGCCCGGAGGATGCGACCCGCACGGTCAACTTCTGGCTGGACCAGGGTGTCGATAACTTTAAAGCCTATATGTTTATCACTCCCGCGGAACTGTCCGCAGCCATCGCGGCAGCGCACAAACGGGGAGCCAAAGTAACCGGACACCTGTGCTCCATCGGTTTCCGCGAAGCTGCCCAGTTGGGCATCGACGATCTCGAACACGGATTGCTGGTCGATACCGAATTCTTCCCCTGGAAGAAGCCCGACGAATGTAACTTCACGGACCAAGATCCGGCCTTCCTCGCCACCCTCGATGTGCACTCCGGGCCGGTGCGTGACTTGATCTCTTATCTGGTAGAACGGCACGTCGCAGTGACCTCCACTTTGCCGGTCTTTGAGATGGGAAGCTTTTCCGGGCGCCCAACCATCGAACAGCGGACATTGGATGCGCTGACTCCGGATGCACAGAACGCCCTGCTCCGGAACCGGCTGCGATCGAGCGATACCGCCCAGTTGAAACAGACGTACGGTACAGCGACTTCACCGTGGGAGGCAGCATTCAGGAAAGAAATGGAATTTGAATACGCTTTCTCGAAAGCCGGAGGCCTGCTTCTGGCCGGCGAGGATCCAACCGGAATGGGCGGAGTTCTGGCGGGTTTCGGGGACCAGCGCGAAGTGGAACTGCTGGTCGAAGCAGGTTTTACCCCGCTCGAAGCCATCCACATCGCAACCGCCAATGGCGCTCAGTTTCTGGGGGAAAGCGATCGCATTGGGACCATTGCGCCAGGCAAGCAGGCCGACCTCGCGCTCACCAAGGGCGACCCCTCCCAAAAGATCGAAGACATCGAGAATGTGGAGATCGTCTTCAAGGACGGCATCGGCTACGACTCTGCCAAGCTGATTGACGCAGTCCGAAGTCTGGTCGGGAGTCGCTAGTGTTGGTTCTTGCTTCTGCCTCTCCCCGCCGACGAGAGCTCCTCCGCAATGCCGGCATCGATTTCATCAGCCATCCGGTCTCGATTCCAGAGGTTCCTCAGCCAGGGGAGAAGCCGCATGCTCTCGCCGAACGCCTAGCCAGGGAGAAAGCTTTGGCCGCCGCGGAACAGTTGCCTGGCAACTTCATCCTTGGCGCCGATACGGTGGTGGTCGTCGATGGACAGATCCTGGGGAAGCCCCAGGACGAAGCCGATGCCGGCCGCATGTTGCGCCTGCTCGCCGGACGTTCGCATCAGGTGATCACGGGGGTCTGTCTCGTGGGTCTTGAAAACCAGAAAGGCGACGTTTTTCCTCCCGACGTTCGCTCGCAAACGACCCTCGTCACCCTGGATGCGCTCACCGAGGCTGAAATTCGCTCCTATGTCTCAACCGGAGAACCCATGGATAAAGCCGGGGCCTATGCGATCCAAGGCATGGCTTCGCGCTGGATCCCACGGATCGAAGGAGACTACTTCAACGTGGTGGGTTTGCCTGTGTCCCTGGTCTGGCGAATGCTCCGGGAACATGCCTATGAGCGCTCAGTCCAGGAACCTTAGTCCGGTTGTACCACCTGGTTGCGGACATCCTCGGCGTCACCAAGTATCGCCACCCCCTTGGGGAGGCCAGGCGTTCAGGGCTCGGCGAAGCAAGACGATCTGTCCCACATGGTAGCTGTTGTGGGCGACGGTCTGCCAAAGCACAGCTTCGATCGAGTTCGACAGTTGCGCGTGGGAGGGCGTTGTGATCTCGACTGGCCGAGCCAGCACTTCCGCACCGGAGTTTGCGAGTCCCGCCAGGGCCTGCATTTGCTTCCGAAAACGCAACACTTCGCCATGCCATTCGGTTTGGTCGGCGGGCGTCGATTCCGCCGGCCAGCTCTCGGCTGCCGATGCCGGGTAGGGAACTCGCTGGCCGTCGATTCGGTGTAACTCGTAATCCATCCAATAGTTCAAATGGCGCAAGATTTGCCAGATGGAGTGGGGAAACCCGCTTACCCTCGAACCAGCCAGTTCCGCTGATAAGTCCTCAACACAGGCAAGCGGGCTAGCGTGCGCACCTTTCCCGTCGAGCAACTCAATCAACGGCGATGGTTCACCCGGCACGCGTCCTCCCATTCGAAAATAGTAGGCACCCAGGGCTTTACGAGAAGCGGCGGAGAAATGGACGTTGGCAAAATCAACATCCCAGATAATTCTGTCCTCTCGACCCGCTTGATGCCGATTGGATTCGAGTTCTTCCCCAAGGCTTTCGGGGAGCGTGATCCCAACTGGCGAAAGTTGCTCGTATATAATACGGCGCGATTTGCTTAACAGGAGGAAACGTTTATGCGAATGTTGCTGAGAGTGTCGATTCCCGTGGAATCAGGAAATGCTGCTGCCAAGGCAGGAACCTTAGGTAGTACGGTCGAGCGAATCGTAGCCGACCTCAAGCCAGAAGCGGTCTATTTTTTGGCCGACGACGCCGGCCAACGTTCCGCATCCATTGTTTTCGACATGAAAGACACATCGCAGATTCCAGCCATCGCTGAGCCATGGTTTCTGGCGTTCAACGCCAAGATTTCGCTCCGACCGGTCATGAATCCGCAAGACCTGGAGAAGGCCGTTCCGGCGATTTCGAAAGCGGCGCAGCAATACGGGAAATAGGGAAGGGAAGTTATAACGCGATCTCTCGCACGGAGCGCGAGCTCCGGTTCGTGCCTCGCATCCGGTCAGGGCTCCGTGCGTCAACGCGTCTGGATTGACCCTTCGTTGCGTTTCTCTAAGGATTGCCGTTCGGACGAAGCCTGGCGCTTTCAATCGATCCGGTATTTTGGGTGATTTCCTGGCAGGACGGGCGACGCCTTCGGCATCCTCACGACTTTTTATCCGGCCCCTGTTCGCCTTCCTTCATGGCCGATTTGAAATTCCTGATGCCTTCCCCTAAGCCCTTGCCGAGAGCGGCAAATTTGCTGGGACCAAACAGCAGGAGGGCAATGCCCACAATCAGAAGTATGTGCAGCGGCGAGAATAAACCCTCTCCCATAGACCCTCCTAGAAACACCAGCCAAAGCTGGTCTCCTGGTATGAATTCTAGGTCACCGGGGGAGGGGAGTCAAAACCCAGCCTGGAACCCCTATGACCGGGGGGTGGTCGGACACGGTCCCTCAAATTGCAGCAATCAGCTCCGCCACAAGCGCCGTCCGCCTGGGTAGTTCGGAGATCAGGATGGATTCGTGGGTGGCGTGGGCGCCCTCGCCCACCCCACCTAAGCCATCGAGGGTTGGGAGGCCGAGCGCCGCCGTAAAGTTGCCATCCGAAGCCCCCCCCACGGTAGCCTCCTCCAGCTTCCAGCCAAGCTGTTTCGCTATGTCGGAAGCCTTCTTAAACAGTGCGACTACCGCCGGGCTTCGTTCCATCGGAGGACGCTCGATCCCGCCCGTGATCTTGAGCTTGCACTTTCGATTGAACGGCTTGAGAGCGCGCAGTTTCCGGTCGAGGGCGGTAAAGTCCTTGCTTCGCGCTGCACGCGCGTCCAGCAGGGCGCTGGCATCGGCCGGGATCACGTTCGATCGGGTTCCACCCTGTAGAGTCCCCACATTCAGGGTGATCCCTCGTTTTAGATCGGTCATTTGGGAAATTCGAACGATTTGCTTTGCCAGCTCAACGATGGCGCTCTCGCCTTTTTCGAAATCCAGCCCGGAGTGGGCTGCAGTCCCGGTCACTTGCAACCGATATCCACCGACTCCTTTGCGGCCCGTCTTCACCGCCCCCCTCGGCCCGAATGAGGGCTCGAGGACCAGCACGGCCGCACACTTCTTGGCGAGACTTTCCGTGATAGGCCTCGAAGTTTCGCTACCCACTTCTTCGTCGGTGACCAGGAGCACGGTCACCGGTCGAATCAGTTCATCCCCGTACCAGGAGCGGAGTGCTTCGATGGCATGGAGCATGAAGGCAATCCCGGATTTCATATCGAAGCTGCCCGGTCCCCACAGTCGCCCTTCGCCCAGGCGGTACGGCATGGTGCGCAGTGTCCCGAGCGGATAGACCGTATCCAGGTGCCCTAAGAGCAGTAACGGCTTGCCGCCCCGCTGGCCCGGAAAGTCCACCTGCAGGTGATCGCCAAAGTTGGTCGCGCGGTGTAACTTCGCATGACCACCCAGCCCTTCGAACCGGCCAGCCAGCATGGATCCCAGCCGATCGACCGCCGCTTTGTTGTCACTCGGGGACTCGAGCTCGACTAATTGTCGAATGGTTTCTGTGATACGATCTTGCCGTTGCTCGAAATAGTGCAAGCGGCCGCTGTCCTGGCTGGGAGGATTGCGAGATTTGCCACCCGTCTGGTATTTCTTCATAGGTTCTTGTTGTTTCCGGTCGAAGCCTCAAGATTGATCGCTTTCCCGCGGAGAGGGTACAGTATACCGCGTGCTGATCGAAGTAAAGCAGAAGCCGCATAAACATTGGCGATGTTGCACATTCGGAAAGAATCATGAGGCACCCCCTAGCGAAGTGACCAACACCTCGTAGAACGATATAAGTCGGGAACGATTCCGATCCCCTCCCGGCATCTAGCGTCACAGGGAAAACTCATCGTTGTTCGCAGCAGCCGAGGTCTGGCGACTCGAGCGATGGATTGCAGCTCGTACCGGCGGTCGGCCAACTCGCCTTAGCCTTGGGCGCTTTTTAAAATTCCTGGCCTGGTAGAAAAGACAGTTCCGGTCGGGTAAGGATCAGGCTTAGCCTAATGGGAAATTCGCCATAACTTTTTGCCAGATGGCATGCGGCCTCTGCACTCGAACGGCGGGGAAAATGTCCAGCTGAAAAGCCCCGCACCGCACACCCGCACAGTACAGTATAATTTTCGCTCCTGACCCGGTTGCGGGAAGATCTAAGGCGCTAGGCTGGAATTATTTTGCCAACGCCGCCCGTTCGGCATTGTTGGTTCGAAACTGAGTCCGGAAACCGATTCGAAACCCTATGAGCGACACTACTCACCCGATGACCGAAACCCCCACCGACTCCAACACCACGCTGGATATCAACCAGATCATGCATATCCTGCCGCATCGCTATCCCTTCCTGCTGATTGATCGAGTGATTGATTTTCGGCGCCGGGAGCGGATCGTAGCCATCAAGAACGTCACCGTCAACGAGCCATTTTTTGTCGGGCATTTTCCCGGCGCACCCGTCATGCCCGGGGTTCTCATCGTGGAGGCGATTGCGCAAGCCGGTGGAGCTCTGCTGCTGACCGAGGTGGAGGATCGGGACAGCAAGTTGATGTTGTTCACCGGTATTGAACGCGCCCGGTTCCGCAAGCCGGTCGTGCCCGGCGATCAGCTGCGAATTGAGATTGAGGTGAAAGCCTGGCGCGGTGACGCGGTACGCATGGAGGGCAAAGTTTTCGTGGATGAAAAGCGAGCCGCGGAGGCCACCGTGACCTGCAGGCTGGTGAACCGCTCGCGGGTTGCTTCCGAGGAGGTTGCCGAGGCCGAATAAGGGGTTCTATTCGCGCGCTATTGCCGGACCCTCTCAGCATTCACACCGCGATGACCGTCCACCCCACCGCCATCCTCGATCCGGGCGCGAAAGTTGACTCGAGCTGTCGGATCGGTCCCTATTGTGTGGTCGGCCCCGAGGTGGAACTGGGGGAGCGATGCCGCCTGGTCTCACACGTCGTAATCGAAGGTCCCTCCAGGATCGGCGCCGACAACACGTTTTTCCCTTTTTCCTCGGTTGGCACCGCACCGCAGGACCTGACTTACCGGGGCGAACCCACGCGCTTGGAGATGGGCGATCACAACCAGATTCGGGAGTTCGTCACCATCAATCGGGGCACGTTGAAGGGCGGTGGCTTAACCCGCGTCGGCAACCACACGCTCATCATGGCGTACAGCCATGTCGCCCATGATTGCAAGATTGGGGATCGAGTGATTCTCGCCAACGCCGCCACTTTGGGAGGACACGTTATTGTGGAGGACTGGGCTACCATCGGCGCTTTGTGCCCGGTGCATCACTTCGTGCGAATCGGTGCCTATTCGTTCGTGGGAGGCGGTACGACGATTACCCGTGACGTTCTGCCCTTCTCGAAGACCGCGGCCGCCCGGGACACGCATGCCTACGGTGTTAACGCAACCGGCCTCGAGCGCCGAGGTTTCAGCCGGGAGAGGATCCGCAAGATTCATCATGCCTATAAACTTCTTCTGGCCTCGAAGCTCAACACCTCGCAGGCTCTGGAGAAGCTGAGACGAGAGTCCGATCGCGGCGAAGATGTCGATTTGTTGATCCGCTTCATCGAAGCGTCCGAACGAGGTGTGATCAAGTGACAGAGGTGCCTTCGGTCCTGTCGAGGAACGATTCAGAGACCAAGGTCGAGACCTCAAATCGCCGCCGATCGCCTACCCCCGAGGCGCCATGCCGCTAAAGCAGAAACTCGGACTGATCGCGGGAAACGGTCGTTTTCCCTTTCTTGTGCTCGAGGCGGCTCGCGCGCAGGGCTTCGACGTGGTTGTGGCCGCGATCAAGGAAGAAACCTTGCCGGAGATCGAGAATCATGGAGCGCTGGCGGTTCACTGGCTTTCGCTCGGAGAACTGTCCAAGCTGATCGAAACCTTTCACCGGGAAGGCATATCTCGCGCCATCATGGCGGGTCAGGTAAAGCACAAGCAAATCTTCTCGAGTATCCGCCCCGATCTGCGCTTGGCTAAGTTGCTGCTCAATCTGCGCACGCGAAACACCGACGCGTTGCTCGGTGCTATCGCCAAAGTTTTAGGCGACGAAGGCATCATGTTGGAGAATTCCACCGCCCTGCTCGAGCCGCTGCAGGCCAGACCGGGAGTGCTCAGCAAACGCAAGCCCAGCGAGCAGGAAAATAACAACGTCGAGTACGGACGGGCGGTGGCTCGACATTTGGCCCAATACGATATCGGTCAGACGGTGGTCGTGGCTGACGGGGCTTGCGTCGCGGTGGAAGCCATGGAAGGCACCGATGCGACGATCGAGCGTGCCGGACACCTCATGGCATCGCTCGAGGCGAAAGCTTCCACGCTGAGCCGCGCCCTTACCGTGGTAAAGATCGCCAAACCCAATCAGGACATGCGGTTCGACGTCCCCGTGATTGGCATCCATACCATCGATGTCATGCGCGCCGCCGCCGCGACCTGCCTGGCGGTCGATGCAGGCAAGTGCTTGCTGCTCGACGGAGACGCCGTCATCGACGCGGCCGATGCCGGGCAGATTGCAGTCGTGGCGGGTTGATCGAAGTTTCTCCAATCCATTTCTGTCTTTCGTCCGTCGAAATCGAAGAGGAGGACCGTGATGTCTGAGAGTGCTCGCTTGGCCGACCAAATTCGCCGCGCTTTTGAGGGAAGCGCTTGGCATGGCGACTCTGTCCTCAAACTCCTTGCCGATGTCGATGCCAAAGCCGCGGCCGCTCGTCCCATCAAGAATGCCCACACCATCTGGGAGCTGGTGCTGCATATCGCGGCCTGGGACGACGCCGTCTGCCGCCGTGCCAGAGGGACTCGAGTGTCTTTGTCCGACCAACAGAATTTCCCGCCGGTTGTCGACCGCAGTGAGGCGGCCTGGCGCAAGTCCATCGAACGCTTAGAGCGCGCCCACCGGCAGCTGGTAAAAACCGTGGCCGCATTTCCCGACTCGCGATTAGGCAGGCGGGTCCCGGGCAAGAAGGCAACCTACCACAACTTCTTCTATATGTTTAGCGGGATTGTGCAGCATGAGCTCTATCATGCCGGGCAGATCGCGCTGCTCAAGAAGTTCCGATGAACTGGGATTCTGCACGCCGATTCCTCGCCGCCCTGGGTTGGTCGGGGTGAATTTTGCGCCCTGGGGAAGACCGAGTCAGACCCGGTCTCCGCCCTAGTTTGATTTTGCGCGCTTGTGGTTAAATCAGAGCTTTCCGGCAATCGGCCGACGAGAGCGGAACCTGTCCACGGACCACCTCATTCACGTCGCAGTCATCGGGGTCGGTGCATTCGGACGCAATCACGCCCGCGTCTACCAGCAACTGGCCAAAGCGGGACTCGGCGTACATCTGGTCGGAGTGGTTGACTCCAACCTCGAGCGCGGGAACAGGGTTGCACAGGAATTTGGCTGCCGAGCTTTCGTTTCGCTCGAGCCACTGCTTTCTGCCCATCCGGACATTCAGGCCGCCTCCGTTGCCGTTCCCACCCTCCACCATCTCGCGGTTGCGCGGCAACTGATGGAGGCCGGAATTGACCTGCTCATCGAAAAGCCTTTGGTTGCTTCGCTCGATGAAGCCAACGAGCTTTCCCGTCTCGCCCAGCGCTCCGGCCGTATTGTGCAGGTGGGCCATCTTGAGCGCTTCAACCCCGCGGTTCGTGCCACCTTACCCATCCTTACCCGACCCATGTTTTTCGAGGTACACCGCTTGAGTGAATTTACTCCCCGCTCGCTCGATATTGATGTGGTGCTGGACTTGATGATTCACGACCTCGATGTCGTGCTCTCGTTCGCGAAATCGCCGGTTGGGACAATCCGCGCCGTCGGCCTGCCGGTTCTCACCGACAAAGTTGACATTGCCAACGTGCGGGTTGAATTCGAGTCGGGGTGTGTCGCGAACTTCACCGCCAGCCGGGTGTCGACCGAACGGGTCCGCAAATTGCGTTTTTTTCAGCCCAAACAGTACGTGTCCATCGACTATAGCCGCCAGGACGTTCTGGTTTTCAGCGTCGGCCACAACGATCCTGCGGCCACCGCCTCGGTAAATCCGCAGATTCAGGTGGCCCGGCTGCCAACCGCTGCCGTCGAGCCATTACAGGCCGAGTTGAAGTCCTTCCTGGACTGTGTGCGATCCCGCTCCCAGCCCGTGGTCAGCTTGGACGATGGCCGGCGGGCCCTTTCGCTCGCTCTCGACATCCTCGCCGCCATTCGGGAGCACGGCAACCGACTTCATCTGGAGGAACTGGGCCCCTGAAGCCGGTTTCCCCTGTCCGTGGATGGAGATACAGGGCCGGGATCGGGATACAACCGAAGTAACGGTCGGTTCCACCAATGGTCGCGGATTGCTACAAAAAATGCGAGAATAGGCCAGCGACACCCTGACCTCAATGGGAGGATGGGAAGTCGGCTGGGCTTTGCGTCCAACGGATGGCGAACGCTTCCCATCTAACTAGGTGAGTGATCGGTGTCAACGACACAAATTCCGCCGACTCGAGGGGCCAGCCAAGAAGGCGGCCGCGAGAGCGTGGAATTATACGACGCGCGCTACTGGGAGTCGGCCTACCGGGACATCGACGCACCTCCAGCTTTGGTCCTGCAGCTGCAGGACGATCTCGATAATTCCCGCCGCCGGGAAGCTTTCTGGATTTCAGTCGTCGTCCACCTTTTGGTCGTCCTCGCCATCGTGAATTTTGACAAACTGGCACGGTTTCTGCCTCGCCAAGCCACCCTCGTCAAGCCACAGGCATTGCCCCAGGGAAAAGACCTCACCTTTCTCGAACTGCCCCCGGATGCCCAAAAGATAACCAAACCCCCGGATACGAATATCATTTCCGATAAAGACCGGATCGCCACCTCGAGGGCTCCTCAACTCGATCGCAAGGAGTTGAAGAAGATCTTAGACAGCAGCCGCCCCGGCGCGCCCGGCCCCAATACCCCGCCGGGTCCGGATCAGCAACCATCCCCACCTGCTCCCGCCGCAGCCCAGAACAACCCTGCGCCAGCCGCTGTTCCTCCGCCACCGCCTGCCAATCAAATGGCCAAGCTGCAGACCCCGCAGCCTGCCATCAATCCGTTTACCAACAAAGCTCTGTCTCCTGGATCCGCGATTGAGCAGGCCGCGCGTGCGGCTGCGGCGAGTCGTGGCGGGTTTGCTGGCAGTGCGGGGGATTATGGCCTGGGTCAGGGGAACCGCGGTCAAGTGTTAGGTCCCATGGATATCCTGAGCGACACCATGGGCGTCGACTTCGGGCCTTACCTGGAGCGCGTTCTCCATGACGTCAAGATGAACTGGTACAACCTGATTCCCGAGTCGGCCCGGCCTCCCATTATGAAGAAGGGCAAAGTCTCGATCGAGTTTGCCATTATGCCGGACGGTCGAGTGGCGGGATTGCAACTCGAAAAGGGTGGATCCTCAGGCGATTCCGCCCTCGATCGCGCAGCTTGGGGTGGCATTACGGCGTCGGATCCGTTTCCTCCCCTGCCATCCGAGTTCCACGGCCCGTACCTGGCCCTGCGTTTCCATTTCTTCTACAACCCCGAGCGCGGGGATCTCGAGTAAGCGCCGCTAGGTCACTTCGCTACCACCAGATCGTTGGTCGCAGAAAACAGTCCCGAAACGCCATTAGCCCGCATATGGACGACATTGTTGTCGCTCTCGTTATCCACCACGCCCTCGCAGGTCGCAAGGCCATTCTGCACAATAATGCCGATGGGTTGGATGGTCGCCAGGGCATAGCGTTGGAGCGCAGGATAGCCCTTGGTTTCGGTTCGACGTCATCCGGTTCGCCACGAAAGAGACTGCGCATGAACTACAATAGCCAGACCTCAGCGGCGACCAGCGGCAGTCCCGAGTCAAGAATCCAATGGATTTCATAGGGGCTTAGGAGCGGGAGTTGTGAAACGATGCCTTTTGATTTTCAGCCCACATTGAGGGGTGCGCTGGTCGAACTGAGGCCGCTACGCCCGGATGACGCAGACGATCTTTACGCGGTCGCCTCCGACCCTCTGATTTGGGAACAGCATCCGGTTCCCCGCAATAAGCCGGATATCTTCCGTGCCTTCTTCCGTGAATCGCTGGCCTCACGAGGAGCCTTGACGGTGCTCGACCGCCAAGAT
Organism: Terriglobales bacterium; assembly: GCA_035622455.1. Taxonomy (GTDB): domain Bacteria; phylum Acidobacteriota; class Terriglobia; order Terriglobales; family Acidobacteriaceae; genus JAFAGX01. The sequence goes on along the minus strand of DASPVG010000035.1, from coordinate 14,795 downwards.
GGCAGAATGATTGGGTCGTCCCGATTCCACGGCTACGACGAACAGGCGAGCGAAGTGGAAATTGGCTGGACGTTCTTGGCGCGATCGCACTGGGGCGGTAGGTACAACCGGGAGATGAAACAACTGATGTTGCGGCACGCTTTTCAGTGTGTGAAGCGGGTGGTGTTTCTCATCGGCCCCAAGAACCTACGTTCGCAAAAGGCCATCGAGAAATTAGGAGGTGTTCGTATCGGCGCAAGATCCGACGCCGCCGGACGAGACTCCTATGTGTACGAAATCACATCTGTACCCGCCGGACCGGCCTGACGACAAGAATTCTGCACGATGGCAATCCCGGGTCTCGTCCAGGTCCGCTCGCGCCCAGTGGTCGAAAAGCGAGAAATGCCAGTCACTCTGCCGTCGATGGCTTCAGGCGATACCCGGGCTTGATCTGGCAGTGATACGCCTTGGATTGGTCGGTGTCCGTTCTCTCCTCACAGTCCGCCCAGGGCAAGCAGAGAGCCGGGCCCAGGGGAAAGACGATGGGGTCTCCGTTCACGTCAGCCTCGATGGTTGTTCCTTCGGCCATCGCCGGCAGACTGAAATTAAGCGCCTGTCCCAGCATCATGGGATAGGAGTTGCGAAGCTGATCGCTGACGACTGGCCGCACCACATCGGCTTCCACCAGGAAGGTCGTGGTGTCGGACCAGTCGCGGACGGATACACTGATCGTGCGCCCGCCCTTCGAGAAGCCGTCATGCTCGATTTTGGTGAACGGACAGGGGCCGGCAATGCAGGATACGCGAGCGCTACGAAATTCGTTTCCTTCGCCGGCATCAAGATTGAGGAAATTGATCGTCGCCTTCCAATCTCCGTCGGGTGAGCATGGGGCCCTGCCATTGCAGGGGACATTCGCGGTGTTCGCGATTTGAAAGGTCCTCACGGCCGTGCCCACCTGTGTGGTGGTGACCGTTTTCTGGGAGTATCGCACGACCACATTCGTAATGCTCACTTCGGGGTGGTTGGGTGCAGGCGGAACAGGGTGAGGGATCGGAACCATGCGGGCGACGTACAGCTGATCGTCGGCGACGTGAGTGACATCGAGCGGTCGGTAGTCGGCATGGCGGAATCTGAGAACCACGGCCTGGCCAGGTCGCACATCCGGCCGCAAAGTGATTCTGAAAAACCCGCTGGCGTCAGACTTGACGGGAGCCGGAGAAAGCCCCCGGTCGACTGTGATGGCAGCGTCGGCAATGGGCGACTCCTTGCTAGGATCCTCATCCTCGCGAATGACCGCTCCCTTGATGGTGATCGACTTCTTGTTCGTCGTACAGTTGGAGAATAGGAGCAGCTGGGAACCCAGTGCCAGGATGCTCAAAATCAGTGCCCATGCTCTAAGTTGCGATCGGCCGAGAGTCATCCTCCCTAATTTAATTCACATGCAGTTGGGAGTGAATAAGATTGCGGGGTGAGGTACCATCAAGGCCTACCCGTTACGGCGCGGATCGATTGCCTTGAGAGCCCGGCAAAGTCTGGCAACAATTGCACGCTTTGGCTGCTCGGAGTAGCAATCCTAGGCATGTTCAGAACAAGATTCAAGCAACAGATCGTCGCGGAGTTTCTGCCTCCTTCACGGCCGCGAAAAGTCCAGAAGGTGATCATCTTATGCGACGGAATGCCCTCGATCCCTCGCCAGCAGCCGCTGATGGAATTTCTCGCCGGCAAAGGATATTGGGTGGTTTATCCACGCTATCGAGGAGCGTGGGAAAGCAGCGGCGTGTTTCTCGCGAAGTCTCCCCATGAGGACATTCTCGATATCCTCGACGAGTTGCCCAAAGAGCTTAAGGAAATTGCCTTTGGCCGGCGCTTCCAGCTTTCGCCCGAACAAGTTTTCGTCATCGGCGGAAGCTTTGGCGGTGCGGCTGCGATCCTCGCATCGCTTGACCCGCGAGTGAAGCGAGTGGTAGCAAACTGCCCGGTGGTGGATTGGGAGATTCTGGATGGTTCTGAAGAAATGGACACCTCCAAAGAGAACTATCGAGACTACATTCGCGAGGCCTTCGGAAAGGGGTATCGAATTTCTGATGCGAACTGGCGGAAGCTCCGCAACGGCGCATTCTACAATCCTTGGCACCACAGAAATGAAATCACACCCTCGAAAATTTTGATGTTTCACGCCCAAGATGACCCCCATGTGTCCTACGAGGGCAGCCGGCGATTCGCCGACGTTACAGGAGTCAAGCTCAAATCACTCAAGCATGGCGGGCACATCAGCACGGATTACGTCACCAGGAAATTTTGGACGCAGATCAAGAGATTCTTCGATTCCGCGAGCGACTAGCGAAGAGGAACTTGCTTCCGGTCCTCAGGGTTGCGGTTTTGTGGTTGGCTTCAGAAACCACAGGCGGTGCTCGAACCGGTTCCGCGTCTGCGAGATCCGCTCGGAGATCGAAACCAAGCGGAGGAGATCCAGCGGCAGGGTTGCCGTTCTAGATGCGGGGCAGGCAACTGCTACAGGGGGTACGGCCAGCCGAAGGCGGGATTCGTCGCCCAGCTTGCTACTTTCATTCCACTTTGTCCACGTTCTACAGTGAAAGGGTGCGTCCGTGGAGTTCGAGCTGCGCTTTGAGGTCCCGCCGTGAGTTCCTGCGAGAGGGTTTCCGGTTCGGTCTTGGCCTATCGCTTGCCGGATCCGGCTTGGTCCCACTCTTGGCCGAGAGCGAACCATCTGCGGTGTGCTTTGCGCCTCTCCCCCCTGCGACCTCCCTCGCACCGGAAGATGAACCGCTTCTCGAGGAGGTGGAGCGGGCGAATTTCAGATATTTCTGGGAGCAGACCAACCCGGCGACTGGGCTGGTGAAAGACCGCGCCAGCACGCGGGCGCCGGATGAGCGGGTGGTGGCCAGCATTGCCGCAACCGGTTTCGGATTGACCGCGCTCTCGATCGGACACCAGCGCGGCTACATCTCGTATGCCGAAGCGCGTGCGCGAGTTCTGGCTACCCTGCGCTTTTTGTGGAAGAAGTTGCCGACCCATCGGGGTTTTTTCTTTCACTGGGCCAATATGAATACCGGGGAGAGGATCTGGGATTCGGAAGTTTCCTCGGTCGACACCGCGCTCTTGCTTTGCGGAGTTCTTACCTGCCGCGAGCATTTCCCGCATTCCGAGATCAACCAACTGGCACACGAAATTTTCAACCGGGTGGAGTGGAGCTGGCTTTCCGAAGATACCACTCTGTTGCCACACGGATGGAGTCCGGAATTCGGATTTCTCTCCTATCGCTGGGACTATTACAGCGAACTGATGGCGATGTATCTGCTCGGTTTGGGATCCTCGACCTTCCCGCTCAGGGTCGAGACTTGGAATGCCTGGAAACGAACCGCCTTCGAATATGATGGGCTGCGCTATGTGGGGTCATTCGCCCCGCTGTTCGTGCACCAGTACTCCCACGCTTGGTTTGATTTTCGTGGCAAGCGGGACCAGCATGCGGATTATTTTCGCAACTCCATCATTGCCACCGAGGCTCATCGGCGTTTCTGCTTGGAGCTGGCGCAAAGGTTTCCCGACTACAGCAACGATCTGTGGGGAATTACAGCCTCGGACTCCGAGACAGGCTATGTCATCTGGGGTGGCCCTCCCACGATGGGACCGATTGACGGTACGGTCGCTCCGAGTGCGTCAGCGGGGTCCTTACCGTTCCTTCCCCGGCCGGTCATGCACGTGTTGCGGAACATCAAGGATCGTTACGGAGAAAAGGCTTGGACAACATATGGATTCGTGAATGCATTCAACCCCTTGAAGAATTGGTACGACCCTGACGTCATCGGGATTGACACCGGAATCACCATGCTGATGGCCGAAAACACGCGCAGCGGGTTTGTCTGGAAGACTTTTATGAAGAATCCCGAAGCGCAGCGCGGCATGGACCGCGCAGGATTCAAACCCTATGCCCCGGCTGGCACCACCCCAGACTCCGAGATGACCCATGCCACCAGCGACACCCGCTGCGCCATCGAATCCTGAAGCCTGCCAGCAATGCTTTGCTGCCGGCCAGAGATTCCCTTCATCGTGCCAAGCGGGAATACCTCGAAACCCTCACTCATCGTCGGGAGTGATGGGCTCCCCTACGATGTTGTAATAGACCTCCTTCGCCTTCTCGGGTTTCTTCGCCTTTTCGGGTTTCTTCGCCGGCAAAGGGGGCTGAGGCGGGATTGGCGGCGGCGCTGGCTTCGGCGGCGGCGTAGGTTCCTGAGATATCGCTGGTGGCGGCGGGGACAATACGGGGGCAGGGACAGACTGCACGGCGGCGGGAGCAGGAGGCGCGATCGGAGCAGGCTCTTCCACTGGGACCCGGACTGGGGCCGCCACCCGTCGAACCCGGGGCGCACTCGGCGCCCCTCGGGTGGCCCAAATCTTGATCGTGAGAAAAACGATGCCCGCCAGGCAAAGCTCCACCACGGAGACGAATAGGTCGGGGATATTGAAGTCGCCTTTGCCGAGCGGAGATTGAGCATTTGCGCCAACTGCTCTGGCCATCAACGGTACGAGCAGGCTGCGGGTAAGGGAGACCAGAGTGGCCCAGATGCCTTCTGCCAGGACAATGGCGGAGACCACCAGGCCAAGCCATTTCCCTAGGGCGAGGGTTGGGGATGGCACGGACGGGTTTGCAGTTTCACTCATAGTGGGTCTTATGCAAATTGTGGCACAGTCGCGAAGACTGCGAAAGTCAAGCTCGAGTTCCGGCGTGTTTCCCGGGGAAACCGCAGAATGATCGAAACTTGGGAATGCCGCTCGGCGAGCCGGAGACCATGAGATTGCCCCTATGAGCCGGGGCCCGCGGCCGGCGAGAACGAGCTTGCGAGCTTGTTGCCGGTGATGGTGTCCGATGCGCCAGAGTTCGGCCCGCAAGCAAGCAGGCAGTAAGATAGTAGAGTGCGTAAGTTCTGGGACAACGCGAACCAGGTGGAGGCCCGGGTTCGTGCGACTGCGCCTGTGAAGCCGACGCATGGGCGAGTCGTAGTTCCGGAGCGTTTGCTGATTGGGGGTGTCGAGATCGCTCCCGCGACCGTACTGGCGCCCATGGCCGGGGTGACCGATACGGTCTTTCGTCGCTTCATTCGCAACCTGGGTGGCTGCGGCCTGATCATGACGGAGTTTACCTCCGCGGACGGGATCTTACGCGCTCGGGACAAGAAAGCCAGGCGCTATCTCCACTTCTATGAGGATGAACACCCGATCTCGGCGCAGCTGTTCGGCAGCGATCCCGCCGTCATGGCCGAGGCGGCCAGCCTGGTCGAGGACCTGGGCTTTGACTTGGTAGATTTGAACCTGGGCTGTCCGGCGAAGAAGGTGGTGAAGTGTAATGGCGGGTCCGGCCTGCTGCGCGACCTTCCTTCGATTCGTCGTATTTTCGAAGCGGTTCGGGCACGTGTAACCATTCCATTCACGGTAAAGTTCCGTGCCGGGTGGAGCGAGCAGGAGATCGTCTGCGTGCAACTGGCAAAAATGGCTGAGGACTGCGGTTTGTGCGCCCTGGCCCTGCATGCGCGCACCCGCGAGCAGGGCTATGGTGGCCAGGCTCGGTGGGAGTGGATTGGCGCCGTGAAGCAAGCGGTCAAGATTCCGGTCATTGGCAACGGCGATATCCGCACGCCGGAAGATGCCTGCAGCATGGTCGAGCAAACCGGTTGCGATGGAGTGATGATCGGCCGCACCGCCCCGGCAAATCCTTGGATCTTTCGCCAGATTCAGCAATATTGTTCCACCAGCGGCAAGAACCCAGGAATGGCGAACGAACTGATTCGCCAGGAAGAGCGAAGCTCGACACGCCTGGATGGCAGTCATTCGATCCTCCCGGACTCGATTCCGGTACAGGAGATTTGCCTGGGGAGCCGGGTGCCGGATCGCCTGCTGGCGTCGCCTGGGGCGACTGAATTGGCGCGCCTCCGAGTTCACACTGCCGGCGATCGAGCCTATGAGGAACCGAGCGAAGCCGACCGCTACCAGATGATCCGTACCTATTTTGCGATGCTGATCGAGGAAGAAATGCCTGGCGCCGAAGGTAAGATGAAACAGTTTGCCTCCTGGTTCACCCATGGTGTGCCCGGCGGTGCCGCCTTGCGCAAGGCAATCTACCAGGCCGAGAACGCGTCTGAGATCCTGGGGCGAGTCGAAGAATTCTTCGAGGGCAGGCAGCTCGGTCGGGGTGCGCTCGCGCGAGAAAGCTAGGGGATCTCTTCCTTGGCGAGCTTCGTCCATTCTCCAGATGGCGTTTCCTATCGAGCGATTGCCGGTTTCCCCCGCTCGTCCTTGGTCAGGTAGGCCCACGGCACGGAGGGGTCGTGGGTAAACATGGTGAGCCATTTTTCCGGAATCGCCCGGGAGTAGAAGCGCTTGCGGCTCTCGATGGTTGCGAGCGGAAACAAATCAAAAGCCATGCCCCAGGTCAGCTCCAGGTGTGCCGTTGTCGGGATCAGGTCCGAGATGTAACAAGCCGTCTTTTGGGCGCTCTGGACAACGACTGCCTGCATATGGCGGGTATGCCCGGCAAAGACCTTCACCGAAATCCCCGGCACGATTTCCTGGTCCCCATGCAATAACTGCATCTGCCCGTTGGCAAGGAGGGGATCATAATTGGCGCTCATGTAGCTAACGGCGTCGCGCTCGAGCTGGCGACGTCCGTGCCGCCACTCACCGGCCTGCACGTAGTACCTTGCCTTGGGGAAGGTAGCGACATGCTGGTCACCTCGACGGATCGTATTCCAGCCGCAATGATCGAAGTGCAGGTGGGTATTGATCACCACGTCGATGTCATCAGGCGAGAGACCGGCCGAGGATAAACCATCCAGCAATTGGGCGGGCTGGCCGTAGATTGCGATCAGCTTCTCCGGCAGTTTGTTGCCAATCCCAGTCTCGATCAACACCGTGTGCGCGCCGGTCCGTACCACAACCGAATTCAGTCCAACCGGAACCCGGTTGTTGGCATCGGCCGGGGTTTTCTTCTGCCATAAGAGCTTGGGCACGACCCCAAAAAATGCCCCGCCATCGAGATGATAGATGCCATCGGAAACGGCCATCAGTTCGAAATCGCCGAGATTCAAGGTGTGCATGGTTTCAGCCAGCGGTTGCCGGGCGCTCTCGTGGCCAGGCTCTTGAGACTCTACGGGGTATCGTGCGAATGGAGCTCTCGTTCGAAGTGATCTTCAATCATATGGAACAGGTGTTCGCGATCCTCCGCTCCAGCGATTCCGTGGGTCTTGTTGGGATAGATCATGAACCGGAATTGCTTGCCGGCTTTGATCAGCCCCTCGACCATCTGCACGCTGTTTTGAAAGTGGACGTTGTCGTCGCTCGTACCGTGCACCAGCAGCAGTGCGCCGTGCAGTTGCGCGGCGACACTGGGCAGATCCAAATCCACGTAGCTGGTCGTGGTTTTGTCTCCGGGCAGGCCGTTATTGCGCTCGGTATAAATCGAGTCGTAGTTGCGCCAATCGGTCACCGGGGCTACGGATACGCCGGCTTTGAATCGATCCGAGTGGGTCATCGTATACAAGGTCATGGATCCGCCATTGCTCCATCCCCAGATGGCGGTCCGCGCGCGATCGAGCTGAGGAAATTGCAGCAACAGCTGGTTGAGGGCGCTGAGCTGATCGCGCAATTCGACCGCGCCATATTGATGGCGTACGGCGGTTTGGAACTTGCGATCGCGACCCGGTGTGCCGCGATTATCGACGGTGAAAACGGCAAAACCCTTTTGCGCCAGGATTTCGTGAAACAAGTCTTGGTGAGGCCACTCATTGCGTACCGTCTGGGCTGCCGGGCCGCCATAGATGTAGACGATCAAGGGAATCTTCCCCGCCTCGCCGGGAGCAGCCGGCATGATCAGTTCACCGTAGAGCTTGGTCCCATCCTCGGCTTTGAACTCAAGAGACTGCGGCGGGATCAGGCCATAGTCCTCCACGCTGCGCGAGTCCCAAACCTTGCGGCACGTCCCCCCGGGTTGGCAAAGGGACAAGCTCGGCGGGGTCAGGGTCGCCGAGTATTCGTCCACATAGTGCTTGGCATCCTCGGCAAAGCTTGCCTGGTGAGTTCCACCTCCGGCCGACACCTTGCGCAGGTTCGACCCGTCCAGCTTGACGGAGTAGAGCTGCCGCTCGCGTGGGTCATCCTTATTGCAGGTGAAGTAGATCACGCCGGCATCCTCATCGACGGCCTCGATCCCGGTGTGCGGTCCCGCACTTCCTCCCAGCACCTCAAACGCTCCCTGGGTGAGCTGACGCTCCAACTTGGCGTCAGAACCCAGGGGATTGTTTTTATCGAAGCCGTACAGATAGAGCTGGGTGGTACCGTCTCGCCAGCTCTGCCAAGTAAAGCGGTCCCCGGATTTCAGGATCTTGAAATCATCGTTGACGTAGACCCAAGCGTCGAGAGCGGATTCGGTCAACACTTTGCGTGAACGACCGGTGTGGACGTCGACGAAGTACAACCCGAGCTGGTCCTGGGTTCGATTTAACACTTCCGCCCAAACCAGATCGTCACGGACCCAGCCAAAGCGTGGAATATAGATATTCTGGTCGTCGGTGAGGGAAATCCACTTAGTTTTGCCCCCATCGGCTGCAATCAATCCCAAGCGCACCCCCGGGTTCGGATCCCCGGCCTTGGGATACTTCTCCAACTCGACACCGGGATGGGTCACTAACCAGTTCACGATGGGATAGGTCGGAACCTTCGTCTCATCCATCTGGAGGTACAGGATGTGGTGGCTGTCCGGGGACCAGAAGTAATTGCTGCGCACATCCAGTTCCTCGGCGTAGACCCAGTCGACCTCGCCGTTCAGCAGATTGTCATCTTTTTCCTTGTCTCCCGTCCCCTTGGTGAGTTGCTTCTCCTCGCCGCTGCTGGTTGAACGTATATACAGGTTGTGCTGGCGAAGGTATGCCAGTTTGTTTCCATCGGGCGAAAACTTCGGATCCCCGCTCGGTTCCGGTGCCGAGGTAACTTGAACTGCGGTGCCGTTTTCGATGCTGTAGAGCCACAGCTGGCCCTGAGCGTCAAACAGCAAATGCTTGGAATCGGGAGCCCATTCGTAGGCGGCAACGTGATACCGTCTCACCCGCTCCTTTTCCCGTTCGTCCTTGATTTTTTCAAGCGGCGGGGCCAGGCTGGCCAGCTTGGCTTCGCTGACCAAGACCTTCTTTTCGCCCGTCGTGGCGTCCACATACCAGAGTTGACCATGTTCGCCCGAATCATCACGCTCGACGAAGGAGAACTTCGTGCTGTCGGGACTCCACTTCATGTTTTCCGGTTCGCGTCCGGTAATTCCGCCGGAGGCGAAGATCGCTTCTATGGTGAGCGCTTTCCGTTCGCTCGTGGCGGATTGCGAATAGCCGCTCGAGGTCAACAGCCAACAGACCATTGCTAAACTGACGAAGTGCTTCACAAGTGGGCTCCGAATAAGAAATCAGGTGAGTTACGCAAGGCTGAAAAGTGTACACCGGCGAGCCCGGTCCGTGCATGGACTAGCAGGGCGACCTCGGGGGGATGGATTTGCACTCGGCTTGTCCCCATCCGATCTGGGGAGTTGCTCCGCGTAAGGCCGGACGGGGCAGCGATAGCTTCGGTCGAGGAGTCTCGATCAAATCCCATCCGGGGCAGTGGTCGGCAGCGCCTTTCCCGTTCCTTCGCCCCAGACCGGGACCGCTAGCTCGGTCCAACCCAGGGGATGTGAAGAACTAGCCAGGCCGTGTGGGAGGGAACTGCACGTGCTAGAATCACAACAGTGCTTTCCGACATTCAGAGTCTCATCGAACTCCAGAAAGCGGACCGCGAGATTCTTCGCCTCAAAGAAGAAATTGCCTTGTTACCCAAGCGGGTGGCGGCGATTGAAGCGAAGCTAGCCGGTACCCGGACGGTGCTTGAAAAGGCCAAGACCGCGATCAAGGCGGATGAGGCTACCCGCCGCAAAGCCGAGTCGGCGATTCAGGATCTCGAGCAGAAAATCTCCAAGTACCGCGACCAATCCCTAGAAGTGAAAACCAACGACCAATACAAAGCCTTGATGCACGAGATTCAGTTTGCCGAGCGGGACATTCGCAGCAATGAAGATCGAATTCTCGAGCTGATGGTCAACGCCGAAGCCCGGGAAAAGGATATGAAGGCGGCAGAAGCCGAATTGAAGGCGGAGAGCGAGGAAATCGAGAGGGAAAAGGCCGAAGCTCGCAAGCGGACGGCGGAGGATGAGGAGCAATTAGCTGAGTGGAATGGCAAACGGGACGTGGCTCGGGCGGCGGTGAACCCGGATTTGCTGCGGCACTATGACCGTGTCGCCAAGCACCGCGGCACAGGTCTTTCCGAAGTCCGGGATCAAAAGTGCCTTGCCTGCCAGGTCATGCTGCGCCCCCAGACATATAACGACGTGCGCGCCGATGCCGAAGTAGTCTTTTGCGAATCCTGCCAACGGATTCTTTACTACGATGCCAGCCAGGCAAAGCCCATGGCGCCGGTAGCAACCAGCAAACGTCGCCGGCCTCATCCCAAGTTCGAGTCCAGTCAGGCCTGGTACTATCAGCCCAGTTTTGAAGACCATGGCGAGGTGCTTTTCGCATTTATCAACGCCGATGGGAGGTCTCGACGGCGGGTGTACGACGTAGCAACCGGGCGCCAAATCGGCGAGATCCGCGAACGTGAAGGAGAGTACCGACTGGCCTTTCCGGAAGACCTGCGGGAGACGATCCGCTTGAACGGCAACTGGGCGGAGAGCGAGTTGGACCAGTGGGGGACAGAGCTTCCCATGGTGGTTCTCGACACCCTGCACCGTGATCTCGATCTGGCCCGGGCCGAAGCGGTTGGGCGAGGACATACTCCCTCCCCGCCGATTTCCTCCGAACATCCCGCCGCCAGCTAACGTAAGTCGCCAGCCGACCCGAGCTTAGCCACCCTTCTTGCTCCGTTCCTCGAGGCTGTCGCCGACCCGTCCGGGCAACCTCACAGCCGCCGATGGCGGTCGGGGTGATCGGGTCGCGGTCCAAGATTAATTTATGCCGACCAAGCTCTCGTCCCTCGAAATCCCGAAGGTAAGGGTGTCCCACCGCGGCGCCCAGCGGCTCAAGGCGGGTCATGTTTGGGTCTATCGTTCCGATGTTCTCGCAGCGGATGGCATCGCTCCCGGCGCGCTCGTCGATGTGGTCGATGAGAGGGGAAGATTCTTAGGCACGGCTTTCTACAGCAGTGCCTCCCAGATCGCGATCCGATGGCTTTCTCGAGACCCGCTGCGGGAGCCAGAGAACATGCTGCGGCAGAGGATCCGTGATGCCATTGCGTATCGTGAAAGGGTGGTCCAGGACACCAACGCCTACCGCGTGGTGTTCAGCGAAGGCGACTTCCTCCCGGGACTGATCGTCGATCGCTATCGCGACCTGCTTGCGATCGAGATTCTGACGCAAGCCATGGATCAGGAGTCCATGCGGGCAGCCATCGTCTCCGAGTTAAGCGACGCTTTTGAGCCGACTGCCATCTTAGAACGTAGCGAGCCCAAGATTCGTGAACTCGAGCAGCTTCCTCCTCGGGCTTCCGGGCTGCTGCTCGGTGAGAAGAGCAGCACGATTTTTGCGATGAACGGCGTGAAGTTTCACTACGACGGCCTCGCCGGTCAAAAGACCGGGGCTTTTCTCGATCAGCGGGAAAACTACGCCGCCGCCGCCCAGTACGCCCGCGGCCAGGCTTTGGATGCCTTCTGCTATCAAGGTGGCTTCGCCTTGCATCTGGCCCGGCACGGTTCGAGAGTCACGGGCGTCGACAGTTCCCGTCCGGCCCTGGAAATGGCCGATCGCAATGCCGAGCTGAATGGCTGTTCGATCGAATGGATCGAAGGCAACGCCTTTGACCTGCTGCGAGACTATTCTGCCGCCGGCCACCGTTACGACACCATTGTGCTTGATCCCCCGGCGTTTGCCCGGAGCCGAAGCACGCTCGAAACCGCCTTACGCGGCTACAAGGAGTTGAACCTGCGCGCCATCAAGATGTTGTCCCCGGGCGGAATTCTGATTAGCTGCTCTTGCTCCTACCACGTGAGCGAACGTGACCTCCTCGGCGTGGTTTCGGATGCTGCCCACGATAACCGCCGCAACCTGCGCATCCTCGAAAGCCGCACCCAGGCAAAGGATCATCCGATCTTGTGCAGCGTGCCAGAAACCGGATATCTTAAGTGCTTGCTATCCATTGTAAGTTGATGAAACTAAAACGCAACCATTATATTGACAATAATGCACTCATATTTTATGATTCTTTCATGCTAAGCAGTCATCTAAGATAACGTGGAGTCATACGAAAAGACTCTTTAAGGAGGAGACAGTTATGACAGTACTGACCCGTTGGGATCCATTCCGTGAATTCAGCACTCTGCAAGACCGGATGAACCGTCTGTTTCGCGACAGTTTTGGAGAAGGCCGGGACGAGGCGCTGACGACCACTGGGTTCGCTCCGGCGGTCGACGTTTATGAGGACGAGCACAACGTGACCCTGAAGATCGAAGTGCCGGGGATCGATGAGAAAGATATCGATGTCCGCATTGAGAACAACGTTTTGACGGTTCATGGTGAGCGTAAGTTCGAAAAGGAAGAGAAGGAAGAGAACTATCGCCGGATCGAACGGCAATATGGAAGCTTTACTCGCGCCTTCACCCTGCCGAACACGGTGGACCCCGAAAAGATAAACGCCAATTATGAAAAGGGTGTGTTGAAAATCACGTTGGCAAAGAAAGCCGAGGCAAAGCCAAAGCAGATCAAAGTCAACGTGGGAAGCGAGCGCACACTCGATGCCAAGGGCACGGGCAAAGCCGCGTAAGCAGCACCACCTCTGGCGGGCCACCGCCCAGCCGGAACCTGTAAAATTGGCCTTTGGACGGGAGGCGGCTGTCGAGCGCGCCTCCCCGATTCTTTTGATCCGCATCCGCACCGGTCAGCGGCTTCAGCAATACAGCACAATATAAGGAGTGAATTTTATGGCCATCCGTTGGGATAAATTGACGGTCAAAGCCCAGCAAGCTGTCGAACGCGCCAGCCAGCTGGCCTCCGAACATGGGAACCCGGAGATCGTTCCGGTGCACCTGCTGGCTGCCTTGGTCGGCGACCAGGAGGGAATTGTTCCACCGGTTCTCGAAAAGATCGGCATCGGAACCCAGGCGGTGCTCCAGGCCTGTAATCAGCAAATCGAAAAGTTGCCCAAAGCTTCGGGCAGCGTCGCTCAGCCCGGCTTCTCTCAAGCCGCAAATCAACTGCTGGAGCGGGCCTTCAAAGAAGCCGACAACTTCAAAGATGAATACGTTTCGACCGAACACCTGCTGCTGGCCGCCACCCAACTGAAGCGCGATCCGGCGACCGAAATCCTGGTCCATCAGGGCGCCACCCATGAGGCCATCCTGAAGGCACTGACCTCGGTTCGTGGCTCACAACGGATCACCGATCAGAACCCGGAGGCCAAGTACCAGGCGCTCGAGCGTTACGCCCGCGACCTGACGGAGATGGCCCGTCGCGGCAAGCTCGACCCGGTGATTGGTCGGGACGAAGAGATTCGCCGCGTCATCCAGGTGCTTTCCCGCCGCACCAAGAACAATCCGGTTCTGATTGGCGAGCCCGGGGTTGGCAAGACGGCCATTGTCGAGGGCCTGGCGCAGCGCATCATCTCGGGCGATGTCCCGGAGATTCTGAAGAACAAGCGCGTGGTCGCACTCGATTTGGGTGGGATGCTGGCCGGCGCCAAGTACCGCGGGGAATTTGAGGATCGGCTGAAGGCCGTGCTCAAGGAGATTGAGGACTCCGAAGGGCAAATCGTCCTGTTCATCGATGAATTGCATACTTTGGTCGGGGCAGGAGCCGCCGAAGGGGCGATCGACGCTTCGAACATGCTGAAGCCTGCTCTGGCCCGGGGAGAGCTCCGCGCCATCGGGGCTACGACGCTCGACGAGTACCGCAAGCACATCGAAAAAGATGCTGCCCTCGAGCGCCGTTTCCAGGTGGTTTACGTGGGGGAACCGAGCGTCGAGGACACGATTGCCATCCTGCGCGGATTGAAGGAGCGGTACGAAGTGCACCACGGGGTTCGCATCAAGGATTCCGCCATCGTAGCCGCCGCCACGCTTTCCAATCGCTATATCACCGATCGTTTTCTTCCCGATAAAGCCATTGACCTCATCGACGAAGCGGCCGCCTCTCTGCGCATCCAGATCGATTCCATGCCGACCGAAATTGATCAACTGGAGCGCTACGCCACCCAGCTCGAAATCGAAAAGCAGGCCTTGAACAAAGAAGACGATCCCAACTCGAAGGAGCGGCTCTCGGCCGTCGAGCAGGAGCTGGCCGATATTCGTGAGCAGTCGAACGCCCTGAAAGCCAGATGGAAACAGGAAAAGGAATTAATCGCGCGGACTCGCGCCCTCAAAGAGAAACTCGAGCAACTCAAGATCGAAGAGCAAGCGGAAGAGCGCAAGGGAAATCTGCAGCGCGTGGCCGAGATCCGTTATGGGCTGATCCGCCAGACCGAACAGGAACTGGCCAAGCTCACGGCCAAAATCGACAGCCAGGGCGGCGACAGCCGTGCTCCCCGCATGCTGAAGGAAGAAGTGGATGAAGAAGATGTGGCCCGCATTGTGTCCAAGTGGACTGGAATCCCGGTTTCGAAGATGCTCGAGGGCGAAGTCAAGAAGCTGATCACCATGGAAGAGCGGCTTCGCCAGCGGGTGGTGGGGCAAGAGGCGGCCGTCGAACGCGTCTCGAATGCGATTCGGCGTTCGCGCGCCGGCTTGAGCGATCCGAAACGCCCGA
>DASPVG010000034.1:0-23706 GCA_035622455.1 Terriglobales bacterium | reverse complement strand
TGAGATGCGAGCCGGATGGCTACTGAAACTTCCCATACTGGGCTTTCTCTTGCTCAGGATGGGATGTCGGAGTCGGCCCCTTTCTGGCCCGTTTCCTCTGTGGTGTTTTGGTCAATGCGTCTGACCGAGACCCTAGTCCTGCCGGGATCGCCCTGGAACCGTGCTTCAATTCCATCCTGCTCGCTGGGGATGACGAACTATTCGCAACCAAAATTGGCTGCGTCATTGGTACTGCCACTCCCTTTATACGTTGCCTCCTGTGGATAGGAGCACAAAGGACGCGTAAACGCGATACCCCGGTGGGGGGAATTGCCAACATAGTGCGTCGCCAGAACGCGATCTGGTGCTAGGCCTTGCTCAACCCAGTGGACCAGCGGAGTGAGCATGTCGAATACATTCGCGCCGGGTCCGCCTTTGCAATGGTTCATGCCGGGAACCATGAAGAGCCGATAAAAGTCCTGCGTGCGCTCGAGACCTTTCTGTTTCGATTCGTCCAGTCGGTGCACGACGCTGTCAAAATAGTTGATGCTGGTCAAAGGCGGAACCTCGGGATCACTAAACCCGTGGTACTGAATAAGTTTGCCGCCGTGGGCGCGAAACCGATCCAGGTCTGGGTCGATTGAGTTGAGTACGGAAGCCAAGGTCTGACCGGGAACGACCAGCTTGTTCTCCACGTAGGCGGGCCCGGCGATCCAATCGAAGGTTCGAAAATCCCATTTGGCATCGTCGAAAACGAAATACTTGAAGAAAGGAAGGCCAACTCGAGCGTGATCGTCGGTTTCGGGCGCAGGCGGCGGAGCGGGAGAGATGGTGGACGGCCAACCATCAGCCTCGCCACCTCTTTCAAACGCCGGATAATATCCACGCTGGTCGACTACCTCATCCGGACCGTTCCACAGCTGTCGAACTGCTTCGACCTGATCTGCAGTCAAGCAGTTTGGTGGTGTTTGCCCGGTCGTACACAGCAGCACTCCCGGATCGAAATGGCAGCGCCGAGGATTGTTTAACACACCATCCACGACTCCATCAAGAGCGTCGCACGCGGCGTTGACGGCGTTGCCGAGGAGCGTATCTTGAGTGGTGAAAACTGTATTTCGAGGATCGTCGAACATCTGCCGCACTACCCACAGATTGGCGCCGACGTGATGGTGCGTGTAGTAGGCAACCGGATCGCCGGCAACGATGCCGTCGTAATCATTGGGGAAGCGCTGTGCCTCCATCAACGCCTGTCGTCCGCCGGTTGAACAGCCATCGAAGTATGAAAACCGCGCATCCTCGCCGTAGAACGCGGAGGTAATCTGCTCTCCGATCATGGTCATCCAGTGGATCGCGCGATATCCGAAATCGATGATCTTCTCCGGGTGTCCGAGCGCAAAAGACCCGTCATCAGTAGACGATCCGGTGTGACCGGTATCGGTGCCGGCGGTTGCATACCCGAGGGAGACGCCTGGAGCCATCGCACTGTAAGGAATCGCTCCCGCAAAGCCACCGTTCCCCACACCCTCGAATCTTCCATTCCAAGCCGAGGCCGGCATCCACACTTCGATTTCGATTTCCGAAGCATCGGCCGGCGTCAATCTCGCTGCCACTCGACAAAATGCAGGTATATTCGTGAAGATTTCACCATTAGGCGCAGTGTAGGTGCCAGCGGGTATCGACTGGGCTGTGGTGATGGTAGTGTGTGACAGCTCAAGGGATGTGAGACTCTCGCATGTCGCTTGTGCAGCCGCGCTGGCCTGGCATGTAGCCGTGAACGTAGCAACCACAAGCATCGAGATTATATTTCTCAACGACATGAGCCGAGCCAATAGCTGCAAGGTACTCCGGTCGTTACGTTGTTTGAACATCCTACAGGTCTCTGAGGCTCAACCCGCCAAGCTGCAACTTGTTGCACAGTCATCGCCGGGAGTACTTTTCTCATTTCCCGGTATCATAATGCGGAACAAAGCATGCGCCGCGGTGTTTACGTCCCGTAGTTTCACCCAGTCTGCCTGCCGGTTCCGGCGGATAAGGAGAATTTCCATGAAGCGGTTCCCCAGGATTTTTCTGCCGGTCATCGCTGCGTTTGCGGCAACTGCCGCCGCCCACGCTGAGTACGGAGTCACTCCCATCAAGCATGTTGTGGTCATCTTTCAGGAGAATCGCACGCCTGACAATCTGTTTCATGGATTGTGCACGGCCAACGGCGGCGTGCCCGGATGTACTACAACCGGCGCCGGCGGGACCTACAATATCGCATCCACTTATGTAAATTCCGACGGCCAGACCGTGCCCTTGACTCCCGTCGGTCTCGCGGCTGACTTCGATCTTGACCACAGTCACGGCGGTCCCAGGCTGAACGGAACCATCAGCGGCTGGAATTTTGAGTATAAGAATCAGGGAATCACCCATAAACTGGGACAGAATGTTCCGGCGGTCTGTGGCGCGAACGTTTTTGGCTGCGTAGTTCCGGCCAACAATTACTCTCAATTCATGTACGTCTACAACTCGCCGGTGACGAATAGTGACGGAACCAGAGGCGGCCTGCTCGATCCCTATATTACGTTAGCAACCGCGTATGGATGGGCCAACCGGATGTTTCAGACAAACCAGGGCCCGAGTTTCCCAGCGCATCAGTTTATTTTCGGCGCTACCTCGGCCCCAACTGCTGGCGATGACGCGAAGGGAGTGTTTGCCGCCGAAAATGGCGCGAATGGGAGTTCGCTTTATGGATGCGGCTCGGGGGAATCCGTCGAACTCATCCGACCGAACGGAGACCTGGAGTTTCCCTTTGGCACGGAAACGCCCGGCGACGAAGTGGCACAGTGCTTCACGCGCAATGCCATGGATTACCTGTTTGATCAGCCTCATCCCAAGATCACGTGGACTTACTATGCGGAAGGTCAAACCAGTTTGTGGGTCGCACCCAACTCGCTCTCGAACATCTGCATACCGCTGAATGGCGTATGCACGGGGCCCGAGTGGATCAAAGGCGAGTCGAACGGATACGTCGACACAACTCCACCCGATGTGTTGAACGACATCGCCAACTGCGACCTCACGCAGGTAAGTTGGATCACTCCTGCGGGACAATACTCCGATCACCCCATCAACAGTGGGCAGGGACCATCCTGGGTTGCTTCCATCGTCAACGCCATCGGAAATAACACCAACTGCGATGGCGGAACCGGATATTGGAAAGACACCGTCATCTTTATCACGTGGGACGATTGGGGCGGTTGGTATGATCACGTGCCACCGGTATTCCAACCCGAGGCTAATCAGAACGACTATCAACTCGGTTTTCGAGTGCCCTTGCTGGTGGTTTCAGCTTACTCCGCCAAGCCCGGCTACGTCAGCAATCTGAATTACGATTTTGGCAGCATTCTGAAAGCGATTGAAGGAATCTTCCACCTCGGCAGTCTGGGCTTTGCCGATGCGCGAGCCACCAACGATCTCCACGACTTTTTCCACTTCCATCAGACGCCGACTACCTACAGAACGATTCCGGCGCCGCTCGACGGCAGCTTCTTCACCAAGACGGCAACCACCGAGGTGGCTCCCCCAGATACGGATTAGATGATGTTTAGGGGCAGCTTCGCCAGCCGCGCATGTCGGCGTCGTCGGTGAATCGCCGAAGGATCTTGGGGCATCGAAAGAGGCAACTGGGATGGGTTCATTCCGGAATTCCATTCGTCGGTAGAAGGACAATTCATGGATCTTCGAAAACTCGGGAGCAACGGTCCCCAGGTCTCGGCCCTGGGGCTGGGATGTATGGCGATGTCTGACGTGTACGGTCCTGCGGATGAAAGTGAAAGCATCGCCACCATTCAGGCCGCGATTGATGCCGGCATCAACCTCCTTGACACCGGCGACTTCTACGGCACGGGTCACAACGAAATGCTTCTGAGTAGAGCCATCGAAGGCCGACGCGACAAGGTTTTCATCGCGGTCAAATTCGGGGCGCTGCGTGCGCCCGACCGCTCCTTCCAGGGCTTGGACACACGGCCAGTCGCAGTCAAGAATTTTCTCGCTTATAGCCTGCGACGTCTCCGAACCGACTACATCGATCTCTACCAGCCTTGCCGTGTCGATGCGAACATCCCCATTGAGGATACGATTGGCGCGATCGCCGATCTTGTGAAGGCTGGCTACGTGCGCCACGTCGGCATCTCCGAAGCCTCGGCAGATAGTCTTCGCCGCGCTGGTGCCGTTCACCCGCTGGCGGCTCTGCAGATTGAATACTCCATCGTCACGCGGGGGATCGAGGCGGAAATCCTGCCCGCCGCGCGCAAGATGGGCATCAGTGTAACTGCATACGGCGTGCTCTCGCGCGGGTTGCTGAGCGGATCTCGTCCCACCGGTCCGGGCGATTTCCGGGCTCATCTGCCACGTTTCACCGGCGACAATTACGAAAGGAATCGGCGCCTGTTCGCCACGCTTCGAGAGATTGCAGCTGGAAAAAATGCAACTCCGGCTCAGATCGCGATCGCATGGGTACTGTCGCGTGGCAACGATATCGTACCTCTCGTGGGCGCTCGCCGCCGCTTGCAACTCGAAGAGGCCACTAGAGCACTCGAACTGAAACTGGTGCCGCAGGATTTCGCCGAACTCGAAAAGGCGATTCCTCCCGATGCCATCGCTGGCACACGCTACGACGAAAACCAAATGCGCTGGCTGGACAGCGAGCGTAAGGTGAGTTAGTGTCTCGAGGAACACCACACCCATCGGAAACGTCTCCGCTCTGGAGCGCGCATTACCGTGCCCATACTCGGCTTCGTTGCCTTCCTCCCTGGTCAGCGGGGTCCCGGTCACAAATGGCTCTCCACGTCGCCCTGTATTGAAGCCTCGGAGTATTGGGATGACCCTGCCTTCCACCCGTGAGGTACTCACCTACGCAAAGTCTGGATGGCTGGCGGGGCAGAGATCCTAAATGGGAGTAACTGTGCTCGCTGCCGCGCCGAGATCTTCAGGCAATCTTCAGGATCGGGGTATATATTGATTCCCGCACCTTTGCCCACGAGGAATCGATATGAGACATTCTGCATTCGCGCTGCTTCTCTCCCTGATGCTTGCCCCTGCCGCCCTTCCCGCCTCCCCTCCCGGTTACCACATCGTTAAGACGTGGAAGCTCGGTGGCGAGGGAGGCTGGGATTACCTGACCATCGATTCCGAGGCGCGCCGGCTCTACATCTCGCGCGCCGTGAAGGTGATCGTCATCGACGCCGACTCCGGAAAGCCGGTCGGAGAGATCTCCGATACACCCGGCGTCCACGGGATCGCACTCGCTCCCGAAATGGGCAAAGGCTTCGTCAGCAACGGTCGGGAAAACACCGTCAGCGTCTTCGATCTTAAAACCCTGAACACCACCCAGAAAATCAAAGTCGGCGACGGTCCCGACGCTATCCTCTACGATCCGGCTACCAAGCGGGTTTTCACTTTCAATGCCCACAGTCAGGACGCCACCGCGATCGACGCCCAGAAAGAATCCGTGGTCGGTACCATTCCGCTCGGCAGCAAGCCCGAATTTGCACAGAGCGATGCCCAGGGTACGATCTTTGTGAATATGGAGGACAAGAACTCGCTCTACGCACTCGATCCCGCCAAACTCACCGTGAAATCCAAGTGGGAGCTTCCGGGGTGCGAAGGTCCCACCGGCCTCGCCATGGATCGCGCGCATCGCCGTCTGTTCTCCGGCTGCGACAAAATCATGGCCGTCACCGACGCTGACTCGGGCAAGCAAGTCGCCAACCCTCCGGTGGGTGACGGCGTGGATGCCACCGCCTATGACAACGAAACCGGACTCGCATTTGCGTCCGCCGGCGAAGGCAAGCTTACCGTCGTCGAATCGCAGGCGGACCACTACCAGGTCGCCGAGGAAGTCCCCACCCAACGGGGCGCCCGCACCATGGCGCTCGATCCCAAAACGCACAACGTCTATCTGGTGACCGCACAGTTCGGGCCCCGGCCGGCTCCTACGGCGCAGAACCCTCACCCGCGGCCGTCGATTCTGCCTGATTCCTTCGTGGTCTTGGTCGTCGGCAGATAACGAAACCGCGGGTGGTCCACCAACTACCCGTTTGCCCGGCGGGCCTCTCGGCTTCTAGGGGTCATTTCGACTTGACCGTTTCGCTCTTGAGGATAAAGGCAGCGACGTTGTTGTGTATCGACCTCAGCGACGCCTCGTGCGCATACACCATGTGTCCCGATTCGTAAAACTGGAACTCGATATTCTTCTGCAATTCCGGAGGAATCGGCAGATGCTGCATTTCGTAAACTCCCTGGTAAAACGGAGTTGCAAGATCAAAATAACCGGCGTTCAAAAGGATCTTGAGAGTGGGGTTGTACTTCATCGCGAGGGCGAGATCGAGCATCACGTTCGTCGCCTGTTGTAGCGGAAAAGGAACGCCGGGCTCCTGATGCTGGAAGCTCCACGATTTTTCGATGTCGATTTCGGGTTTGTATTCCCGGTTCTCGCCAAACTTTAGTTCTTTCCGTACATAGTCGTTGAACGCGGAAACGTAAGCCGAGGAAATCGCTGCCGCTTGCGGATCGTACTCAGCCTCTTTGCTCAGCGGATCAAACGTAGGTCCGGAAAAGCGCGTGTCGAGGCGACCGGTGGTCAGATTGCGGTCGTCCTGGAGATTCTTCTCGAATTCGCCGCCATTGATCCGCAGGTCCGCCTTCTCAATGTATGTCACTGGAAGGCCGGTGTATTGATGGAGCTTTTCGGCAATCGCATGCCGTTGGTCCACGGGCAGCGCGTTGCCGGCTTGCAAGGCCAGCGCGTAATCATTCATGGCAAAGTGCTCGACCTCGGCCAGCAGCGGCCCGAGTTCCGGACGCGGTTCCGCGAGCTTATGGTGGTACCAGGCGGAGGCGGCATAGGTCGGCAGAGTGAGTTGGTACACCACATCGACACCCGGGTTGTATTCCGGAATGTCAGAATCGAGAGTGAAGTTCAAGATCTGCGAGAGAAGAATGATGCCGTTAAAGTCGACGTCGCGCTCCATTTCGAGCACGTACGCCAGGGCGGCGGAGCGCGTGGTGCCGTAGCTTTCGCCAAACAGATACTTCGGCGAATTCCACCGTCCATACTTCGATAGAAACTGCACGATGAAATCGGCAAAAGCCTGGGCGTCTTGATCGACCCCGTAGAAGGCTTTCTCCCGGTCTTTGCCGCTGAGCCGGCTAAACCCGGTTCCAGGCGCGTCGACAAAGACCAGATCGCTTACGTCAAGCAGACTATAGTCGTTGTTGACCACCGAATAGGGCGCGGCCGGAGTGTGGCTATCGTCGGCGGTGAGGACGCGCCTCGGTCCAAATGCACCCATGTGAAGCCACACGGTGGAGGATCCGGGACCGCCGTTATAGAGAAAGGTCAGCGGACGAGGAACGCCTTTATTGTCGGACTTGAAGTATGCCACGTAGAACATGCTGGCTTCTGCAGTCCTGTTCTTGGGATCCGGGTCGGCATTTTGCGGGACGTCGTCCCAACCCTTGGGATGTACCACCAGCGTGCCGGCGAATGCGTCGTAATTAATGACATTTCCGGCGATCGTGACGGACCCCTTGCTCGCCTGTTGTTCTGGTTTGAACTCCTCGGGCTTTCCGGTGTCGGGCTTTGCTGCCTCAGGCTTAGACGCCGTGGTTTCGTCCTTTGCCTCGGCATGAAACGCAGTAAGCGACAGCGCGAGGCTTCCAAGGGTTAGCGTGAGTATCTGCAGAAAGGGCCTCCGCATTAAGCGTTTCTCCGTTCGGGGAATCTCAGCTGGGATCGACCAGGATTATCCCAGGTCGCGAAGGTCAATGTATCACGTTCACTCCCCCGGAAGATTCATCACGTTGAGCGGGCGCGGAAATCGGTTGACTCTCGTTCGACCCGGCCGCGGTGACAGGCCGTCACCGCAGTCCTTCAGCAATAGACAACTTGGACTGCAAACGATAGTAGCTGTATCCGTACGCCTGCGCCCCGGGAGCAATGCCGAGCAGCGTATTGTAGGACGGAAATTCGGGGTTGGGAAGAGTAAGGCCAGCGGCGACGAGTTCGGCGCTACGGGCACGATCGGAACGACTCTCTGATCAAAGTCGAGCGGTCCCCCGGGAAACATCACTCGGGGCACAGGACATTTCACAAGTTCAATCTGGTCTACAATGAACGAGGCCTCGAGTTGGAAGGCGACGGGGCACGAGCATTCCTGAAAACGGATGTTCAGGCAATGAAGGAGAATGCTATGGTCGAGAAAAACAGCGATACGGCTTTGGCAACGTGGCGGCCGCTAGGTTCAGAGGAGCATGGGAAACTGGACACAGCGCAAACCAACGACTTGCCGGATAGCGCGTTTGCATTTCCCCATTCACGCAAGGAGCCGATGACAGATGCCGCGCATGTGCGAAACGCCATTGCCCGGTTCGATCAGGTGCAAGACGTCAGCGATGCGGAAAGGAAAATCGCGTTTGCCAATATCGAGAAGGCGGCGAGGCATTACGATATCAACATGAAGGAAACGAATTGGCATCAGCTGGGTTCGCGCCCGCACACGCCAAACCAGGCGCAGAGGAAGCGAGCCTAGACGTTCGGTTCCGTGCGCTCGGCTGAATTCCTTTTGGTGGACCATCCCGAAGCTTCAGACTTTTCCCTGTGTGAAATGCCCGCCGGGACGGTGATCTCACCCAGCGTGAGGCACTCAGGTTCGTCTTTGCTGGCGTGCTGAATGCTGCCCTGACAGCCGAGCAGACGGATCGAGTGTAGGCTGGGGCGCCACGGTTGCGGTCATTTGCAGCGGCCTCCTGCGGCCAGTGAGCGATGTGACCGGCCGGTGCGTCTGGGAACTCTGGCAAGAGCGGCGAGATCGTCCTGATCATGACTTCAGGCAAAGAAGGCCGGCTGGAGCCTCAATCAACCTGGCGATCAAGGAAGGTTGTTGGTTTGGGCGAAGCTTTATGGGACCTTCTGCCGGTTGGAAAGCAGATAGGCGGTGCTCCCCTCAACTTTGCCTACATCTCCTCACTACTCGACGGACGAGCCGCCATCGCAAGCCGGATTGGAATCGATCGGCTGGGCAGAGAACTCGAACGAGAGCTCTCTCGACGTGGCGTCGAAATCGGTTACCTCCAGCATGATCCGGGTTTTCCGACCGGAACCTCCAAGGTCATGATTTCTGCCGACGGGCAACCCAGATTTGAAATCGGGCGGCCGGCGGCGTGGGACCGAATGGAGGCAACGCCGGAATGGAAGGAACTGGCTGGAGAGGCAGACGCAGTGTCTTTCGGAACCCTGGCTCAGCGCGAGGAGCAATCCCGCAGGGCCATCGCTGCTTTTCTCGCGGCAACTCGCCCGCAATGTGTTCGTATCTTCGATGTGAACTTGCGGCCTCCGTTTTATTCACGCGACACGGTGCTCGACTCGATTCGACGGGCCACAATTGTGAAGGTTAACGAGGAGGAGTTGACTCAAGTCACGATCATGGCCGGGCTTTCCCTTGGCGCGTCGCCCCAGGACGTGCGCGCTTTGGCCACCCATCTTGGCGTAGAACTCATCTGCGTGACCAGGGGCGACCATGGGAGCCTGCTGGCTACGCCGCGACAGGTGGTCGAACACCCTGGTTTTCCGGTTAGGGTTGTGGACACGGTGGGCGCGGGGGATGCTTTTGCGGCTGCTGTCGCTTGCTGCTGGGGTTTGCACATTGGGCTCGAGAGAACCAGCGAGGTGGCGAACCGCTGGGCGGCATGGGTAGCCTCCCAACCTGGGGCGATGCCGCTGATCGACGAAGCCCTGCGTCGGCAAATGCTGCCCTAACTTGTGAGAAACCGCTCCCCTCAATGCGGGTCCTGGTTGCGAGAGGAAACGCGCAATGAGCGTGTACATTCATATGGGAGTTCGAATGCGACGGTCGCTCACCATGGCGTTATCTCTGATCATCGTTGCGCCGCAGGTCTCCGCCGAAGCCTTGCGGGCCGGTGCCGCACAGTCGGTGATCACCCCCGAGTTGCCGACTGAGCACGCCGTGTACTTGGCGGGATTCGGGCACAACCGCGTCGCCAGCGGCGTTCACGACGATCTTTATGCGCGTTGTCTGGCGCTAGAGATCGCGACCCCAACGCTCGTGGTTTGTTCGGTTGATCTGATCGGCTTGTTTTATGACGACGTCCTAACCATCCGGCGGGCGTTTCAGCAGAAGGCGCCTGCGGCCTCGTTCCTGGTTGTAGCCTCAACCCACACGCACGCAGGACCCGACACGCTCGGGCTCTACGGTCCCAAGCCGCTCGCCACCGGAATCGATGGCAGGTATCTGGACTGGGTGGACGGTCGCATCGCCTCAACCGCCGCCGATGCAGTGCGCGCTATGCAGCCAGCGCTGCTAAAGTTAGGGCGAGACGATCATCCACTGCTTGAATTGCTACAAGGAGTGGACCGACCTCCGAGGGTGAAGGATCCCTTCCTTTTCACCATGCGCTTGGTGGCACGCTCGACTGGGGAGACGATCGCAACCCTGGTGAACTGGAGCGCTCATCCCGAAGTCCTCGGTCGCAAGAACACGCAGATCACGTCGGACTACCCGCATTGGGTTCGTGCCTATGTGGAAAAGCAACTGGGGGGCATGGCTCTGTTTTTTTCCGGCTCGATCGGAAAAGTCTCGCCACTTGGCGATCAGGTGGCGCTGCTTGATCCCGAAACAGGCAAACTCGCCGAAGACGAGTCCTGGCGTAAGGCCGAACTCTTAGGGACGGAAATCGGGCGACTGGCCCAACGTTCGCTCCAAAACGCCGAGCAGGTGAATCTCAACTCGCTCACCGTTCAGTCCGAGATCGTATTCGTACCTATGCAGAACTCGCATTTCCGAGCTGCCGCGGCTGCCGGCGTGTTCGTGGGTCGAAAGCCCCTCTACTCTGGTGGCAAACTCGATCCGGCTAAGGAAAAGCGTGACTTACCAGACCTAGGACGGGTCGAATATGCAACCGGCCACGACATTCAGACTGAAGTCGACTACGTTCGACTGGGTGCAGCCGGTACCACCGTAGCGGAGATACTCACCATACCCGGAGAAATCTATCCCGAACTGGTCAATGGGGGAATGGCACGCTATCCCGGGGCTGATTATCCGGAAGCACCTTTCGAACCCGTGCTGCGCGAGCAGCTCAAGACGACGTATCAATTCATCTTCGGTCTAGGGAATGACGAGATCGGTTATCTAATCCCCAAGGCAGAATGGGACGAACAACCACCCTGGCTGATGAACGCTGCGCAATCCTGGTATGGCGAAATCAACTCCTTAGGGCCGGATGCCGCGGGCTCAGTGCTCGGTGCTCTGGTCTCGCTGATTCGGCCGTACTGACCCAAGAATCCGACCGCTGAGCATCGGGGAGCCTGCAGTCGAGCCCAACCCGTATAGCAGAACAAGCCTCCTGCCTACATTAAGTTGCATTCGGTTCGATGCGCGGTTTGTGGTTGAGACAGAACTGGCTAACCGACTGTTCGAAGTCAGATCGGAACTGCCGCCGGGTTCATGGGCTTCATGACAATCAGCCCCTTGCCGCCGCGAGTAGGACGATTGAACTCAAGAGTTCAATGTACGAAAGGTCTCTTGTTGATGCACGAAGGTACCCTCAAGATACACCTAGAGGGATTCGATTCGGGTGGGAGACAGGTGTGTCGTCCTTAAAGCTTCTGGTCGTTGAAGATGATCTTGAGTGTCTGGCGTTGATGACGGAAGTGTTTACTGCGCTCAAGGCAGAAGTTCGTCCCCTGAGCGACAGCCAGGAAGCCGCTGCGCTGCTTGATCGCGAGAAGTTCGACGGGATCTTCCTGGACGTCGAGATGCCCAAGCTGAACGGCTTGCAACTCGCGCAGCGGGTCCGACAATCCTCTTGGAACAAATCCACACCGATCGTGATTGTCAGCGGACGCGAGCAGCGAGATACGATGAATCAATGCTTTGAAACTGGCGCGACTTTCTTCCTGCAGAAGCCCATCGACAGGCAAAACCTAGACCGTTTGTTTCGCACCGTGCGGGGGCCGATCGTTGAGAACCGCCGACGCCACGTTCGCGTACCACTGCAGACGGAGGTAACCTGCACGGTAGGCTCGCGGACACTTCCGGGCAGGACTTGGAACGTGGGTCGCGGAGGGATTCAGGTAGAGGTGGACTTCCTTCACCCGGGCGATAAAGTGCGACTCTCATTCACCTTGCCCAAGTCTGGAGTTGTAGTGGACGTCTTTGGCGAGGTGATATGGACGAAGGAGAAGCGGCAAGGAATCGGGTTCACCAAGATGAATGCCGAAAACCAACAGCGGATCCAGAACTTTATCGACCAAATCGAATCACTGCACAAGTGAGGAACCCAGGCCTGGGAAAGCAGTGGCCGAACGAAATCCACATCATTCCCTCGATCGTCTGAATAATCCCGTTTCAAAATTTGTTTTTTGGGCTTCCGAAGCATGAGCCCACGCCGTCGGTAGCCGTGCTGAGCCGGTATGGCACGCGCGCATACCGGTCGTGTGCGGAATAAAATTCCGCTCGATCGCGGGAGGTCAAATTCTAGAAAAAGAACTTTGCCGATAACTGCAAGAGTCGGGGCGGAGCGACGTTGACGACATGACCGAAGGTAGGATTATCGATATTCCCGTCCACCGCTTGCGGCCCGAAAAACTGTGCGTGGTTGAAAATATTAAAGGCTTCGACGCGGAACTGAAGGGAGTTCGATTCGCTGAGTTCGAGGTTCTTTAAAAGGGCCATGTCGAAATTGTTCAATCCGGGACCGGAGAAGAAGCGACGCCTGGCCGTGCCCGGCGTTCCCAGGGCGTTCTGGCTGAACAAGGAGAGATTGAAATAGGGCTGTCGGTTGCGCGGATTGTTGTTCAGATCGAGAGAACCAGCGGTAAAGTCCGGTTCGTCGACGCTATAGTTGTTGATCCCATTCGGTTCCGCCCCCAGCAGGGAATTATCACCATAGCTGACCAGGCTCACCGGCAGGCCGGTGCTGAAGTGGGTGATGCCGGAGATCTCCCAACCCTTGGTCCAACGGTTCGAGGCACGGAAGAGATGCTCCAAAGGCAACTGATAGGTGTAGCTGGCGACAAAGTTGTGCCGGATGTCAAAGGACGACAAGGCATAGCTCAGAGAGGGGTGGATCGGGTTGACCTGTTCGCCCAGATTCGAGGAATTGTCGAACGACTTGCTGTAGGTGTACCCGATGGACAGCTGCAGTCTGCCACTGACATGGCGTAAGCCGAGTTCGAGGGCATTATAGTTGGATTGCCCGATGGTCGCCTGGCTCGTGTCGCTGCCGAAGCTGGGTCCCAACGGACCCCGGGTTCCTCGGATCACGCGACCCGAAGCCGTGGTGAACACATTGCCCTCTCCAAACGGTCCACAAGTAGGACTACCCGGAGCAACGTCTTCGGGCTGGCTGAGGCTCAGGCAGAGGTTGGGGTCACCAGGGTTGGCCTCGATCATCACCAGAAGGCGATGGGCCTGCGCACCCACGTAGCTTGCACTCAGCACGGTGTTGGGCGCGAGCTGCCGTTCGACGGACAGCATGTACTCCTCGGTGTAGGGTATGCGGTTGGTTGCGGCGTAGCCGGGAACGCCGCTGATCGGCTCAAACTGGGACCACTCGATGGCCGCATCCGGATTCGAGCTGGAGGCTCTTCCCGTAGCCAGAGCGGCGGGAAATGGTTGTCCTTGGTTCTGGCCACTGGCAGCGGTGATGAAAGGTGTGGCGAACAAGGGAGGCGCGGGGCTCGAATAGGTGATTCCAAACGGCACATTCCCGGCAAGAATGCCGATACTCATGGCCTCAATGGCGGTGTAGTACATGCCGATACCGGCTCGGATGCTGGTTTCGCCGGGACCACCAAGAATCTTGCCGAGAATCGTGTCCCTGCCGGCTGGGGGCGAATAGGCCACACCGACGCGCGGCGCAAAATCCAGGTTTCCGGGTGGTGCGAGAGTCCGAGGAACGCCGGGATCGGTAGGGAAGAGGATACCCGCGGGTGCTCCGGGAAAAACGACCGAGGACCTGTTCGGTTCAAAGGTGGAAATACCGTTGTTCTTTTCATACCAAGGCTCAATCCGGTCCCAGCGGAGTCCGTAATTGAGCGTCAGGTCGGAGCGGAGGCGCCAACTGTCCTGTCCGAAAACGCCCCAGTATTGGTTGCGCCCGTAGAACGGCTGGAGCTGGCTCTGGTTATATTGGCTGGGAATGCCCAGTAGAAAGTCGGCGAAGTCGGACCCGGTCTGGCTGCCTTCGAAGAGAAAATTGCCGTTGAACTGGGCGATGGGATTGGTATTGATCTGGTCGTAGTGAAACTCCAATCCCGCCTTCACCGTGTGGCGGCCGACCACCTTGGATACGTTGTCGATCCACTGGAATGTGTTGTTCACCTGCCTCAGCTCGTTGGCATTCGTGCCGATGGAGAAAGCGTTGAAGACAACGTTTTCCACCCCTTCCCCTTGCGGGTTCAGGGGAACGATGCCGGCCGTACCCTCGCCGGTTACAAATCCCTGCGAGGCCAGACTGACCCCCAGTCCGCCCACCGGCCTACCGAGGTCGTTGTGATCGCGGAGGTAGGCGAAGTGGAAATCATTGACGGCGGTGGTGCTGATCGTCTTCGAGTCTCCCAGGCTTAGCAACTGGGCCCGACCCAGATAAAGGGCGTTGAACCCCGGTACGCTCGCCCCGCTTTGAGCCACCGGGTAGGGATTGTCGAGGGTGTAGTCATCCAGGAAGTAGTAGGCTGACATGAGGCCCCAACGGCTGTTGTAATCGAGCCGGATCGCACCCTTGTCGTCCCGCAGATGTTCGTTTTCAGCCGACGTCGAGAATGCGCCGGGGCCCACGTTCGGTCCGGGAATGTACGCGAGGAGATGCTCGGCGGGCGAGGACCATGCCGAAATTGGGATCACCGCGTGGGGGAAAACGCATTGCGAGGGACTGCTGCATCCAGGTTTGTAATAGGCTTCGCCGGCGGCGACGGAATATCCCAGTTCGCGGGAAAGCATGGTTGCCCAGGCTTGGCCAGTGACGACGCCGGTGAGAGAGTCCCCCCTGTCCGACAAATCACCGGCGCGATCCTGATTGGAAGGAACGGGAATCTGGCCCGTGTCCACTCCTTGGCGCGAGCGAGTGCCTTGATAATCCGTGAAAAAGAAAAGCTTGTTCTTTCGAATCGGCCCACCGAATGTTCCCCCAAACTGGTTTTGGTCAAATGCGCCCCGGGTAGGAGAAAAGTAATTGCGCGCGTCCAAGTTCGTGTTACGCAAGAACTCGAAGGCGTCCCCATGAAATTCATTGGTGCCCGATTTCGTCACCGCCTGGATTTGGCCACCGCTATATTCCCCGTGTTCCGCGTCGAAGTTGCTGGTGAGCACCCGAAACTCGGCAATGGAATCGAGATTCGGAATGATTGCCGTTCCTGAGTTGACGTCTTCTTCGGCATCGCTGCCGTTCACGATGAAGGCATTGGCGAACTCGCGCTGGCCATTGATCGAAACCGTCCCCGGGTTCAGCCCACCGGAGGGAAAAAGCGCGCTGACACCGACGTCCTGCAGTGTGTCGGAGGTGATCGAAGTCGTCGGTACGATGCCCGGTTGCAGGGCAAGAAGATCGGTATAGCTGCGGCCATTCAAGGGCATGGTGGTCATGGTTTCGCCGCTGATGACCTCGCCCATCTCCGTGTCCGACGTCTTGACTTCGACGGAGGATTCCTTGACGGTCACAGCCTCGGTGGCCTCGCCAATTTCGAGCACCGCGTCCACCGTCAAAGAGCTGTCGGAATCGATCACGACCCCCGTCCGCCGATAGGCCCTGAACCCCGGGCTATCAATGACAAGGTCGTATTTCCCGACGGGCAGATCGGGAAACGAATAGACTCCTTTGCCGTCTGTCATCATCTCCTGCCCGGCAGCGGTCTGGGTATTGATGGCCTTCACCATCGCCCTGGGAATCACAGCATTGCTCGAATCCCTCACGGTTCCGGACACCCTTCCGCCCGATGCTGCCCACGTTGCGGGGATGAAAATCAGGCAAAAGGCTAACGGCCCAAAGAGATAGCTTCGAGCAGGCCTTGTGCCAGCGAGATGGAACAGGCGACGAGCTCGGGGATGCAGTTCTGCGCCAAACATTCTGCGTTGGTTCGGGTGAGGCAGAGGGCGGCTGCCCACCAAGGCTACTCCTGGTATGATTTTTCCTGCGACTCGGTCGCAATAGCTGTTGCAACTCAGTCGCAACAAGCCTACACTGTAGCTTAGGATTTGAGACCCCTTGCGGTCAATACGGACGGAAAAGATTCTGTCGCAATCTGTTTGCGATTAGTTGCAACTTAAGCCCAGAGGACCCATCCATGCCCCTTCCGCAAACCGAGATTCCCGGGCGTCTGCAGGCGCTCATGTCCGAGCGCGGGGTGCGGATGACCGAGCAGCGTCGTGCCATCCTGAGCGTGATCGAAACTGCCAACAAGCATCTGGATGCGAGCCAAATCCTGCGCAAGGCGCAGAAATTGGACCCTTCCGTCGACCGCAGCACCGTCTACCGTACCCTGGGGCTTTTGAAACGCCACGGAATGATTGACGAACTGGACTTGATGCATCTGAAAGGTGAAGGCCACTACTACGAACGCAAGCTGGGCCGGGATCACGTGCATATCGCTTGTCTCAGTTGTGGAAAGATCACGGAATTTGTCAGTGAGCGGTTCGACGCTCTCAAAAGACAACTGGAGCAGGAGTGTCGGTTTCATATCCTGGTGGCGCGTCTGGAAGTTGGAGGATACTGCTCGGCGTGCCGCCGTTAGAAACCGGTGGAGCAAGCGCTGACTTCAGGGAAGTCAGGAAGGGTGGCAGTTGATCCGCTGATTTTGGCCGGCACGGTCTTTCGCAGGTCTTAAGGCAGCACCGTCATGCGAGAGAACAGGACTGCGCGTGCGGGCGGTGCGCTCGACGTCTTTTGTCCATCAGAACGGCCACTTCCAGTTGCGGATTTCCGCTTTATCGATGCCTTGTTCATGCGCGAAATGGATGTTTTCTATGATCGTGCCCTGCAAAGTGTCCTTGACGTGCGAACCCGTTTGTCGCAGGCGCGGAACACGGTCAATTACGTCGATGGCGAGGTCGAAACGATCCACCTGGTTTTCAATCGCCAGCTCCAGCGGAGTGTTGATATTGCCCTTTTCCTTGTAGCCGCGTACGTGAATGTTGGCGTGGTTGGTGCGGCGGTAGGTCAGTTTATGGATGAGAGCCGCGTAGGCGTGAAAGTTGAAGATGACCGGCTTGTCTTTGGTAAACAGGGAATCAAAGTCGGGGTCGGAGAGCCCGTGCGGGTGCTCCGTATTGGGCCGCAAACGGTAAAGGTCGACAACATTTACGAAGCGAATTTTCAGATCCGGAAACGATTCACGCAGAATGGCGACCGCCGCCAGTGACTCCATGGTGGCAATGTCACCCGCACAGGCCATCACCACGTCCGGCTCCTGGCCCGCATCGCTGCTTGCCCAGTGCCAGATACCAATGCCTTTCGTACAGTGCCTGACGGCAGCTTCCATATCCAGGTACTGCAGGTGCGACTGCTTGTCCGCGACGATCACGTTGACGTAATTCGTACTGCGCAAGCAGTGGTCGGCTACGCTGAGCAGGCAGTTTGCATCCGGCGGCAGATAGATGCGCACCACCTGCGGGCTTTTATTCGTCACCACATCCAAAAACCCCGGGTCCTGGTGAGTAAAGCCATTGTGATCCTGTCGCCACACGAGCGATGTGATCAACAGATTGAGCGAACTGATGGGGGCGCGCCAACTTTCCTTCTTGCTGGACTCAAGCCATTTGGCGTGCTGGTTAAACATCGAGTCAATCACATGAATGAATGCTTCATAACTCGAGAACAGTCCATGCCGGCCAGTCAGCAGGTAGCCTTCGAGCCAGCCTTCGAGGGTGTGCTCGCTCAGCATTTCCATCACGCGGCCATCGAGGGCCAGCTCGCCGCCATCCGCGTCTTCGGGTTTGTATGCGGCCAGCCATGTTTTCTTGCTGGCTTGGTAGATCGCCTGCAGTCGGTTCGACGCGGTCTCGTCCGGCCCGAAAACGCGAAAATTGGTCAGGTTTTTCCGCATGGTGTCTCGCAGAAAAAGTGCCAGGACTTCGGTTGGCATCGCCTCGGTTGTGCCCGGCTTGGTTACCGCAACGGCATAGCTGCGGAAATCCGGCAGGTCCAGCGCCTTGCGCAGCAGGCCGCCGTTCGCATGTGGATTCGCGCTCATGCGGCGTCGACCTGCGGGAGGAAGCGCCCGCAATTCTGGAATTAGCTCTCCACTTCGATCGAACAGTTCCTCCGGTTTGTAGCTGCGCAACCATGACTCTAAAAGCTTCAAGTGGGAGGGATTTTCAATGACGTCCGGGATCGGAATCTGGTGAGCGCGCCAGAAGTCCTCCACCTTGTGCCCGTCGACTTCCTTCGGGCCAGTCCATCCCTTTGGCGTCCGCAGGATGATCATTGGCCAAAGCGGTCGCTCGGCTTTACCACTGGAGCGAGCCTCGATCTGAATTCTGTGCAGCTCATCGATTACATGTCCGAGCGTCGCTGCCATCTTCTGATGCATGGGCAGGGGATCATCGCCTTCGACAACGTACGGGGTGTATCCATATCCACAAAACAGCGCGTTCAGTTCTTTGTCGGAAATGCGCGCGAGAAGGGTGGGATTGGCGATCTTGTATCCGTTGAGATGAAGGATGGGCAACACCGCGCCGTCGCGAATGGGATTGAGAAACTTGTTGGAATGCCATGAAGTAGCCAGCGGCCCGGTTTCGGCTTCGCCGTCGCCTACGACTACGGCCACGATCAGGTCAGGGTTGTCGAAGGCCGCGCCGAAACCGTGCGAAAGGCTGTACCCTAGCTCGCCACCTTCATGAATGGAGCCCGGTGTTTCCGGTGTGCAGTGGCTGCCGATGCCGCCGGGAAAGGAAAACTGACACAAGAACTTCCTTAATCCGGCTTCGTCCTGGCTCTTGTCGGGATAGACCTCAGAATACGTCCCTTCCAGATACGCATTGGCAAGCGTTGCAGGGGCGCCATGTCCCGGGCCAGATAGGTAAATCATGTTGAGGCCCAGTTTCTTGATCAGCCGGTTCAAATGGACCCAGACGAAGGTCTGGCCCGGGTCGGATCCCCAGTGCCCAAGCAAGCGCCGCTTGATGTGTTCGGGTCGTAGGGGTTCCCGAAGCAGGGGATTGTCGCGCAGGTAGAGCATACCGGCGCACAGATAATTACAGGCTCTCCAGTAGCCGTTTATCTTCGCAAGTTCATCGGAGGACAACGGTGCGGACTGCGTGTCCGAGAGGATTGGCGGGGGCTCCAGCACTTTCATGGGAGGACCTCAAGAATTACGGGGTTTCGATGCAGCACTCAAGGAATCAGGCGGCCAGGTACGCAACTCCGGTTCCGAAGATATTCAAGAGCAATATATCTGAATTTGATTGCCAGTGTGTAAATTCGAGCCTACCCCGCCTCGGACGCCGAAGCTAGACGTCGAAACTTTGCCCACAATCCTATGCCCTGGAATTACTTCGCTCGCAGGAGAAGCACCGGCACGCCGATGCTATGTCGAACTCGAGTCGCGGTAGAGCCGAGAAATAGGTCCGCCAAAAAGCGGTGTCCATGGGTGCTCATGGCCACCAGGTCGCAGCCCTTCTCTTTCACCCACTTGATGATCTCCTCCGCTGGCTCACCGTAGGCCAGTTCGGCCTCGGCCGGAATCCCTGCGGATTGAAACTCCCGTCGAACCTCATCCAGATAGGCTGTGTCTTCGGCGATTTCCGGACTGACCGCATCCGGACCGTAGGTTCTGGCTGCCCACCCATCGGCAACATGAAGCAATACCAAGCGGCTCCCGGCTAACTTGGCCAGCTTTTTGACGTGCTCAATGATCGCCCGGTCGGTGGCCGTGCCGTCCAGGGTGACGAGGATGGTGTCGTACATGAAGAATGGTTTCTGGCGTCGCAGCGTTATCCGCCGGCGATAACCTGCCAAGCGGTCCGGATGGAGTCCGGCAAGCCGTAAACATCCATCGCGGTGATCAGGATAGCACTGCTCCAACCGGCGATGAGGAGAAAGGTGCCGTTCTTCCAGGAGCCCATGCGCCGGGTGGAACTCGTGAAGTGCAGGAGCGGGAACATGGCGAAGGGGAGCTGCAACGCCAGCACCACTTGGCTCAAGATCAGGAGATCGGTTACGCTGCTGTCGCCTCGCAGGCCGATGACGAAGACTGCCGGCAGGATAGCCAAGGTGCGGGTGATCAGTCGGCGCACCCACGGCTTGATGCGCCAACGCATGAAACCCTCCATGATCACCTGCCCGGCAAGAGTTCCCGTAATGGTGCTGCTCTGGCCGGAGGCTAACAAGGCCACGGCGAAGAGTGTGCTGGCCATGGTCGTACCGAGCAGCGGCGCCAGCGTCAGATAAGCGACTCGAATCCAGTCGCTGTCCTCGCTGAACTTGACCAGGTGTCCACCCGATATCGGCACGCTCTGCTTGCCAAAGAACACGGTCGCAGCAAGCACCAGGATGGCTGCGTTCACAAAAAAGGCAACCGTCAGGGCAACCACGGAGTCGATCGTGTTGAATTGAAGGGCCTGCCGAACCGAGGAATCATCCTTCTGCAATCGGCGACTCTGCACCAGGGCGGAGTGCAGGTACAAATTGTGGGGCATGACGGTCGCACCGATGATGCCCACGGCGACGTAGAGCATCCCGGGTGGAAGGAAGTGCGGCACCAGGGCGCGTGCCATCTCGAAAAAGCTCGGTTGGGTCTGGGGGAGAATGAAGATTTCGATGAAGTAGCACACGCCGATGGTTGCCACCAGCAGGAGGACCACGGCTTCGATAGTACGCAGCCCAAAGCGCTGCAAGGTGAGGAGCAGGAGCACGTCGAGGCCGGTGATGATGACCGCCCACAGCAGCGGTATATGGAAGAGGAGGTTCAGGGCTACGGCGCTGCCCAGCACTTCTGCCAGATCGCAGGCCCCAATCGCTATTTCGCTCATCAGCCAGTTTGGCCAACGTGTCCACCGCGGATACCAGTCACGACTGCATTGGGCGAGGTCCTTGCCGGTCACCACCCCCAGGCGGGCGGAAATGACCTGCATGAAGATGGCCATCAGGCTCGCCAGGCCAACCACCGACAACAGTCCGTATCGGAACCGGGCGCCGGCTTGAAGATCGGTTCCCCAGTTGCCGGGATCCATGTAGCCGACGCTGACGAGAATCGCCGGGCCAACGAAGGCTCGCCATTGTTGCCAGAACCCGGCCTGATAATGCGGCACCACGACCGAGCTGTGCACGTTCTCGAGAGAAACCGGGTGGTCCACGGCATCGCCCTGGGAGCCAGTCGAACCGACAATATCTGGAGTGCGCACTTCCTGTTCTCCCCTGATTCGCCCATGGACACCTTGGCGGCCTCGCCGCACGGTCCCAACTGGGCACGCGCCTTAACTACTTAACAGGAATATATCATGCGGAGTTAACGAAGGTTAACCACAGATCCGGGCTGGCGCCAACCAGACCAGCCCCCTTGTTCCATGCCTCGAGTGGGAAAGACGGCTCGACCCGGTCGTCCTCGAATGACTTCGAGGGAGTTTATTTCTTCAACTCGCCATCCCAGTTGGCAACCAGAGTCAACGGTGTGGTGCTTTCGGTCGTGGAATTGACCAGGAGAAAGCGTCCGTCGCGGGTTACGTCGTAACCCCCGCCACCGATCGACATTCGAACCCTGGTTTGAAACAAGGGGACGGGTTTGCCGATTCGCACCAGATCCTTGCCCAAGTCGACATCCACCGCCATCAAGGTTTGCAGGGGATCGAGATAATACAAATGCTTTCCATCCTTGCCCCACAGGGGCATCAAACCGCCTCCGGGAGAGACCTGG
Source organism: Terriglobales bacterium (assembly GCA_035622455.1). Classification (GTDB taxonomy): domain Bacteria; phylum Acidobacteriota; class Terriglobia; order Terriglobales; family Acidobacteriaceae; genus JAFAGX01. The sequence goes on along the minus strand of DASPVG010000034.1, from coordinate 1,817 downwards.
TACATGCTGCCCCCGGTGGGAAACTTGACGATGTAGACCTCGGTCTGGTGCGATTCATTGGATTGATACGTCACCCAGCCACCGGTGGGCGCCACCCGGGCATTCCTCGCGCTCGCCAGTCCTCCGTACATTCCCTCCAAGTGATCGACCAGCTGGAAAGGCTTGCCATCCCCGCCGAGCGGCAGCACTTTCAACTGCGACGACTCCGTGTCTCCTTCTTCGTATAAAAGATATTTCCCGTCGGGCGAGACATCCGCGACCTGAAGCTTCTTCGGTCCGGCAAGGACTCGCTGCTGGGGACCCGAGCCGTCAGCCGGCCGGGAGTAGATTTCCGCTGGACCGCCGCTTGGGCTGAAGCTGAAATACAGCGTCCTGCCGTCCGCGGACCAGACGGGCGAACTGACAAACTGCCCGCCGAAACTGAAGCGTGTACGCGCGCCGGTCTTGAGGTCAACGATCCAGATATTGTTTTCCGAAGAGCCGTTCGGATACGCTACCTTGGTTTCATCCGGCGAAATACGGGCCGAGCCGAGAAATCCCTGTTCCACCAGCTGCTCGAGCTCTTTCCCTTGCCCGTCGACCCATAGCATGCGTTCGCCCGCGGCTTCGATACCGTATTGATACAAAAGCAAACCATTCTGCGTGGCCGAGAAGACCGCACCCGCAACCAAGTCGTCGCGCTGCACATGTTCGGCAACCACCGTGACTGGACCCGACAGCGTGCCACTGGAAAGATCCAGTTTCTGCGCGGTCAAGGCGCCATCACGGACGGCGAGCAACTGCCCGGAAGCGAACGACGACAGATAGTAGCGGCCGTGCAGAAGTACCGTTTCCTTACTGTCGTCGAGCGAAGCGAGGCGCACTTCATTATTTTCATCGACCGAGCCAATCGGAGTGCGCAAGTAGATAAAATGCCTGCCATCGGGAAGAAAAAAGGGCCAGCGACGGGATTCACTTCCAATGGGCTGGGGGGTAGCCGCCACAGGCTTGCCCCCGGAAGCAGAGACTCGAAAAATAGAACTGCCGACCTGGGGCGCAAAAAGGATCACATCAGCCGCGCCCCAAGTGGCGCCGCGGCCGTTCGGCGCTTCACAAATGGTGACCGGAGGCCCACCATTCGCGTCCACGCGCTCAAGCTTTCCGTTGGCAAAGAACCCGATGAAGTTCCCGTCGGGTGACCAGAATGGGAAAAATGCCCCGCCGGTGCCCGCCAGTTCGATGGCTTCCATCTTGTCGAGGGAACGCACCCACAATGATGTTTTGCCCCCTCGGCTGGCAATGAATGCAACGCGTTTTCCGTCCGGGGAAAACGCCGGAGGCCCGTTGCGGTTGAGCAGCGCGAATTCGGTGCCAGCGGGGGGCAGCAGCGTGGCGCGTATCACCGGCCTGGGAGTTCGTGCTTTCCACCATCCCATCGCGCCAGCCCCGACCAGGCCCAGCAGGAGCGCCCCGATCGCGCTCCACACAACCCAGTCGCGCCTCGCTCGCACGCCGGGCACCGTGGCCGCAGCGATCTGATTTGCGTTCTGGCCGATCCATTTCAGCTGCAGCTTGACGTCATGAGCGGTTTGAAACCGGTCATCCGGCGATTTGGCCATACAGCCCTTGACGACCTGTTCGAGGAGCAACGGCGTCCGTGGCTTCACGGCTGAGATGGGCGCTGGTTCTTTCTCGAGGATGGCGCTGGCCACGCTGATCTGGGTCTTTCCTTCGAATGCCCGCTTTCCCGTCGCCGCCTCATACAACACGGATCCCAGGGCGAAGATGTCGCTGCGTGCGTCGGCCTCCTTTCCGGCAACCTGTTCGGGCGACATGTA
>DASPVG010000033.1:0-3011 GCA_035622455.1 Terriglobales bacterium | reverse complement strand
CCGAGGTCAGGTCGGTCCTGCCGATAATGACCGGATTCGAAAGCGTGCCGATCACTTGCAGATTGACTGTGCCTTCCACACTGAGTTGGCTGCTGATAGTGGAGAGATTCTGTTTCGATTGCACCCCGATACGGAGCTTGACCCTATCGGCAAAGCTTTCCCCCAACGGAGCAAGCGAGGGCCCGCTGAATTGGTTGGCGAAGCTGGAGAGATCGAAGTCGGGCGTAAAGCTCAGGCTGCTAATCATCAACCGCCCGCCCAGCGTTGAGGATCCCGCGGTTCCGGTGAATGTCAGATTGCCGTCGGATACGGTACGAATCCCGGCCGGGTAGAGCAAGCGCACGGCCTTATCCTGGAGAGCCAAATTGAACTGCAAACTGGGCCGGTACGCGATCGACCCGCCGACGGAAACCTGGCCGCCGCCCAGTTGGCCGGTAAGATTGCGGATCTGTAGTTTGTCCCGGGTGACGTCCATGGTTCCATTCAGGTTCTCGAGGCCCAGGGGTGCCATGCCGCTCGACAGCGCAACCCCTTCAACCTGTATCTGCCCCTCGACATCAGGGTTCTGAATGCTGCCGCTCGTGCGCACATCGACTCCGAGGGTGCCCGTGGCTTTCACGTTCGAGGAAAACATGCTGAGTAAGCGCAGATTGACCGACCCCTGCGCGTTGACACTCATGGCCGCTGTGCCTGCGACGGGGATCTGTCCCTCAAAGCGAAGCGAAGTATCGGTGCCGCGGAGTTCTCCTGGCTGCAGCACGACCAACGAATTGGCATAGTCGACATGGATCGGTCCTCGATTCTCCAGTTGCATGGCTTGATAACTCGCGGTTAGGGTTGGAATCGTCAGGTGCACTTCCATGCGGGATCTATCTTTGAGCGGTCCTCTAAAGGATGCATGGAATTCGGTCGACCCTTCGAGTCCGGGCGGGGTACTTGGCGCATACGCTGCCAGCAGTGGCTCGAGCGGGATCCTATTGGTATTGAGGCTGGCGTCGGTGTAGTAACCGTCCGTGAGATCGATCGTTCCTTTTGCCTCGAGGTGAGCCCCGGTCATGTCGGAGCCGAGAGTGAAGTCGGCGCGTTGATGAACCAAATTCAGTTGCGCCTTGATGTCGCGGACGGCGGTTTGCTGCATTTCAAGCCGAGGTATCTCAAGCGTTGCTGCCAGCTGCGGATCGTCTAGCGTTCCCGCCCCGTGGGCGGAGGCAGCCAGGGTTCCGCTCAGTGCCATATTCCTCTCTTGGACCCGGTGCAGCTTCTCGAGCATGATGCCGGGGGCGTTCAATTGCAGTTGGTAGGCCCGGGTTGTGGGGACATAGTTCAGATCTGCCACCGCCGAACCCGCAGGCGCGCTAAGCTTGAGTCGTGCGTTGATGGCATTGCCTGCGGTCTGGAACTCGATACCGAGATTCTGAACGGGCTCGTCGTAGAGTGTGGCTTTCACCACTTCGAGAGAGCCGTGTCCAGAGGGATTCCGTTGTGACCCTTGCAAGATGACATCGGCCGATAGGTTGCCTGCGATTGGGTACTGCCGGTTGGTCAGGTGTGCAAGATCTGTGAGCGAGAGTCTTCTCGCCGATACGTTCGCAGCGATTGGACTCGAAGGAGTATAGGTCCAATGTTTCAAACCCACGCGGGCGTCGAAATACAGCACGCCTTGCCGAGCATTGGTCAGCGACCCGTTCTGAACCGCAAACTGGGAAGGATTGGCCGCGAATGCCAGTTGCGCAGCGGACCACTGGCTGCCTTGGACCTCGAGATTCTGCGCATTGAGCTGCCCGCGAATCGCGGGTTGTTCAAGCGAGCCCTCGACGACGGCATCGAGTCTTGCTGACCCAGACACCAGCGGGAGAGGCGGCGCCGATGCCGTTAACGCCTTGCGCCAGGATGCCACCAGCTCGGTGAACTGAGTGAGATCGCCGGTAACTGCCTGCACCTTGAGATTGGAATGCTTACTGAGTTGCCCAGCGACAATTACCGAGGTGGAAGGAATTTTGAACGTGGTCTGACGCAATTCGAGGATGCTTTGCGAGCCTTCGTACTTGAGGTGGGCCATCCCATCGACCGGGGTAGCCGAGGCTGGTACGGCCGAATAATCCCAGACGGCACCATGGATGGCCAGTTCAGAGACCAAGCGGAGGGTGTTCAGGCTGCCCTCCCAGGATGCGTCCAGCCTGCCATCCGCGGTTCCGGTTAGCGGAACACGCCGCATTTCACCGCGCTTTATCGATTGCCTCGCCGCTTCGAGCGAAACCTGCTCGAAGGAGGCGTGGACTTTCGAGATTGCAGCCGTGTCCAGATGCTCGATGCTGGCATCGGCCGTCAGTCGCCCATGCAGCAGGTCGGCAGTGACCCGGGGCGCAATCAGATTGCCGTGGGCTAAGTGGTACTCGCTCTTCAGGCTATGAAATTCGATCTGCCCATCCGGCGAAGCGATGTGGAGGGCGCCACTGTCGAGGGTACCATCGAGCACGAGGGCTTTCACCGGGGGCTGGTCGGACGCGTTTGCGTATTGAAACTTCCCCGCCAGCCGCACGTCTCCTGCTGCAGCCGCCCTAGGCGACATGGCCGCAAAATCCTGGGTATGCATCAAGATGTCGTAGGTGCCGTTGAGCTCTGGCTTGTTGTAGTTCCGAATTTCCCCCTCAAGCGAAACACGGGAAGAACCGATGGCATATACCAGCGGATGGAAAGCAACTCCCGACGGAGTGGCGCTGAACTGAGCGTCCAGATTATGGGGGAGAGGAGAATAATGCGCATATTGCAGTCGACCATCATGGTAGGAAATCGATCCCCCGTAGCGCGTTGCCGCGGGATCGAAGCGAACTTCGGTTTCGAGATCGTACAATTCTGCGCTGAACCTATGTTCCTGGTCGTTGTAGTAAACCTCCCCATGGTTCAGGAGTGTGTGGGCCACCGCCAGATCCCACACGGTGATGGGAGTCGCGCTCGTGGTCTTCTCGGGCGGAGTCGGGAGATTGGTTTTTCCGTCCGGATTCACCTCGAAA
>DASPVG010000032.1:0-34116 GCA_035622455.1 Terriglobales bacterium | reverse complement strand
GTGAACTCGAAGATCTCCTGGACCCAGGTGGAAACCGGTTCCGCCATCACCTGGAAATATCCCAGCTGCATTTTGCAAGGGGACAATTCGGTGGGTGAATTCTATTCCGTCGCCCTCACCAACAACTACCAGCAGGCCGACACCGGGACCAAGATGATCCACCTGGGACGGAATACCACGAGCACGGTTGTGTCCAAGGGGATCTCCGCCGGACACGGGCAGAACACGTACCGGGGGATGGTCAAAATCCTCAAAGGAGCTACCGGGGCGCGCAACTATACGCAATGCGACTCGCTGCTGATTGGCGACCAGTGCGGTGCGCACACCTTCCCTTACATCGAGGTGAAGAACTCCACGGCCCGCATGGAGCATGAGGCCTCCACTTCCAAGATCGGGGAAGATCAGCTCTTCTATTTGCAACAGCGCGGTCTCAAGACCGAAGACGCCGTTTCGATGATCGTCAATGGCTTCTGCAAACAGGTTTTCCGTGAGCTGCCCATGGAGTTTGCGGTGGAGGCGCAGAAGCTGCTCAGCGTCAGCCTGGAAGGCAGCGTGGGTTGATGGCGACCAAGCGCGGCGAGGAATCCGAGGAGAGGAAGAAGAAAAGAATGAGTCTGTTAGAAATCAAGAATCTGCACGTCACCGTGGGCGGACACGAGATCCTCAAAGGCATCGACCTTCGCATCAACGCCGGCGAAGTGCACTCCATCATGGGCCCGAATGGCTCGGGCAAGAGCACGCTGGCGCAGGTCTTGGCGCGACGCGAAACCTACCAGGTCACCGCCGGTGAAATCCTGTTCAACGGCCGGGACCTGCTGGCGATGAAGCCGGAGGAAGCGGCCTGTGAGGGCGTGTTTATGGCCTTCCAATATCCGGTGGAAATTCCCGGCATCGGCAATGCTTACTTTCTTCGCTCTGCCCTGAACGCCATCCGCAAGCATCGGGGAGAGGATGAAATGGACGCCATGGACTTCCTTCCCTTGTACCGCGAGAAGCTGAAGGTTCTCGAAATGGATGAGAAGCTGATGAACCGCTCGTTGAACGAGGGCTTTTCCGGCGGGGAAAAGAAGCGCAACGAAATTCTGCAGATGGCCGTGCTTGAGCCGAAGCTGGCAATTCTCGATGAGACCGACTCCGGCCTGGATATCGACGCCTTGCGGATTGTGGCCAAGGGAGTCAATGCCATGCGCAGTCCCGAGCGGGCCATGCTGGTGGTCACGCATTATCAGCGTTTGCTGAACTATATCGTGCCCGATCGCGTGCATGTGCTGGTCGATGGACGCATCGTACGTTCGGGTGGTCCGGATTTGGCCCTCGAACTGGAAGAAAAAGGATATGGCTGGATGGAAACCGAGGCGCGGCAAACGGCGCCGGCATCGGCTTAGTCGAGGAGAGAAGTGACAACCGCAATTCAGAATATTGACCACTATCTGGAAAACTTCAGCGCGCTCGCGAAGCAGGCTCGGCGGGATGATCCCCGCTGGTTCGAAAAGCTGCGGGAAACGGCGCTCGCCCGCTTCCTGAAGACCGGTTTCCCCAGCACTCGCGATGAGGACTGGCGGTTCACCAACGTCTCCGCCATTGCGCGCACCCCGTTCTCCCCCGCCCGAAAGAAGCCGACGGGGCTCTCCCCGGCGGATTTGGCCGGGTGGAAGATCCCGAACTCCGCTGCGCAACTGGTCTTTGTCGACGGGCAGCTTGTCCCTGGCTTGAGTACCCTCGACGGCTTGAGGAAGAGGGTAACCGTCTCCGCTCTCAAGGATCTGATCCGGAAGCAGCCCGAGGTTGTCGAGCCTCATCTCGGCCGCTACGTCGACATCGAGCGGGATCCTTTCCCGGCTCTCAACACGGCTTTCGCCGAAGATGGCGCCTATGTCCATATCGCGCGCGGAACGGTTTTGTCCGAGCCCATTCATGTGTTGTTCGTGTCGACCACCCGGGATACGCCGGAAATGACCCATCCACGCAATCTGGTGGTGGTTGAGGACGAGAGCCAAGCCACCGTCATCGAGGAGTACATCTCCCTGGGTAGCGGTCCTGTGCTCTCGAATGGCGTGACCGAACTCGTGGCCGGTGAGAGTGCCCACGTTGCTCACCATATGATCGTGCGCGAGCAGCCGGAGGCCTTCCATATTTCCACCCTGCGGATCGAACAAGCCCGAAGCGCCACGGTCTCCTCGCATTCCCTGTTGCTCGGAGGCGGGCTGGTACGCAACAACGTCCATCCCGTGCTGCGCGGAGAAGGTGGGGAGTGCCTGATCAACGGCCTATTTGTCGGCAATGGCCATCAGCATCTCGACAATTACATGCTGGTCGAGCATGCCAGCCCGCACTCGAGCAGCCGACAGTTTTACAACGGAATTCTGGATGGGCACGCGCATGGGGTTTTCCACGGACGCATCGTGGTTCACAAGAACGCGCAAAAGACCGATGCCAAGCAGACCAACCGCAACCTGCTGCTCTCCGACGACGCGCAGGTCGACACCAAGCCGCAACTGGAGATCTACGCCGATGATGTGAAGTGCACGCATGGGGCGACCATCGGCCAGATCGACGAGAATGCCTTGTTCTACCTCGAATCGCGCGGCATCGACCGGATTTCGGCGCGCCGGCTTCTGCTCTCGGCTTTTGCCAGTGAATGTCTGGCGCGCATGAAGGACGATACCGCCCGTGCCCACGCCGAACAGCTCATTCACAAATATCTCTCGTCCTTTGCCGATGCGCTTGCCGAGGGCAGCGCGGATCGCGGCCGGCAACCGGAGAGAACTGGGGAGGAAGTCGGATGACTACTGCTGCGAGATTGCCTTGGGATCACCTCCAGCCCCCGGCGCACCAGGTCGTCGCCGGCTTTGACGTCGAGCGAGTGCGGGCCGATTTCCCCATCCTCGCCCAAGCTGTACACGGGCACAAACTGGTCTATTTGGACAACGCCGCGACTTCGCACAAGCCGCAGGTAGTGCTCGATGCGATCCTTCACTATTACCAGCACGATAACGCCAACATCCATCGCGGCGTGCACTATCTTTCCGAGCGGGCCACCGAGGAGTACGAAACCGCACGCAAAGTCGTGCAGGGCTTTCTCCACGCCGGTCGTGCGAGCGAAATCATTTTTGTGCGCAGTGCAACCGAAGCCATCAACCTGGTCGCCCAAACCTACGGCCGGGTTCACGTCGGCCGTGGCGATGAGGTGTTGATTACTGCCATGGAGCATCATTCGAACATTGTTCCTTGGCAGCTTCTTTGTGAAGAGAAAGAGGCGAAACTGCGGGTGGCGCCCATCAATGACCAGGGAGAGCTGATCGTCGAGGAATTCCGCGCGCTGCTCGGGGCGCGCACGAAGATCGTCGCCCTCAGCCACGTTTCGAATGCGCTCGGAAGCGTCAATCCGGTGGCCGAAATCATCCGCCTGGCGCATCAGAAGAACATTCCGGTTGTCGTGGACGGTGCCCAGGCCGTTCCCCACATGGCGGTGAACGTCGAGGACCTGGATTGCGATTTTTACGCTTTCTCCGGTCATAAGCTTTACGGCCCTACCGGGATCGGCGCCCTGTACGGGAAAGCGGCCCTGCTCGATCAAATGCCGCCCTATCAGGGCGGGGGCGACATGATTAGCTCCGTGACCTTCGAGAAGACCGTCTTCAACAAACTGCCCCACAAATTTGAGGCCGGGACTCCCCATATGGCGGGCGCCGTCGGCTTGCGCGCCGCCATTGAATACTTGAACCGGCTCGGACTGGACACCATCGAGGCCTACGAGCGTGAGTTGCTGGCCTACGCAAGCGAGAAGGTCGGGGAGATTCCGGGCGTCCGCCTGATCGGAACCGCGAGGGAAAAAGCGGCGGTCGTCTCCTTCGTAATGAATGGGGTTCATCCCCACGATATCGGAACCATTCTGGACCAGGAAGGAATCGCCATCCGCACCGGGCATCACTGTGCGCAGCCGGTTATGGGGCGCTTCGGCGTGGACGCGACCGCGCGCGCCTCCTTCGCGTTCTACAACACGAAAGAAGAGATCGATCGGTTGGTGGAGGGCATCCAAAAGGTGCGGGAGGTGTTCGGCTGATGGCCGATTTACGCGACCTGTACCAGGAGGTGATTCTCGAGCATAGCAAAGCTCCTCGGAATTACCGGGAGGTAAAAACCGCCGACCACAAGGCGGAGGGTTACAATCCTCTTTGCGGCGACCGCTTCATCGTGTATTTGCAAATGGAAGGCGACCGCATTCAGGACATTGCCTTTCAAGGTTCGGGCTGCGCTATCTCCAAAGCTTCCGCTTCCATGATGACGCAAAGCTTGAAGGGAAAGACCCGGAGCGAAGCCGAAAGACTTTTTGAGCGGTTCCACGAAGTGGTCACCGGCCGTGCCCGGGCTAACGGAGATTCGGCCGAGCTTGGAAAGCTCGCTGTGTTCTCGGGTGTATCCGAGTTCCCCACGCGGGTGAAGTGCGCCATCCTGGCCTGGCATACTTTCGAGGCGGCGCTCGAAGGAAAACAAGAGTCGGTTTCAACCGAGGGCTGAGGTTAGGCTTATGAATGGCGAGATGATCGAACTCAAGAGGGAATGCGAGGCGATCGAGATTCCCAGTGGGATTCACCGTTTTCTGCCGGCTCGTTCCCAGGTGAGGATCGCACAGTTTCTGGGCACCGGTTACACCGTGGTGAGTGACTTTGGTTCGATGTACCGCATTGATGGGAAAGACGCCGACGCTTTGGGCCTCGTGCTGCCCGCCGCAGCCGAAGACCAGACTCCTGCCAGCACGAGTTTCAGCGAGCAGATGGTATGGGACCAGCTCAAGACGGTTTATGACCCCGAGATCCCGGTGAACATCGCGGACCTGGGCCTGATCTACTCCTGCGAGATCACGCCGCTGGCCGAGGGCAGCAAGAGAATCCATATCAAAATGTCGATGACCGCCCCGGGTTGTGGCATGGGCAACGTGCTCAAGGCCGACGTGGAGAGCAAACTTTCGAAGCTGCCGCAAGTGAAGGAGGTCAATGTCGAGGTCGTGCTCGATCCCCCCTGGCATCCCGGCCTGATGTCGGAAGCAGCCAAACTCCAACTGGGCTTCGATATGGATTACGGTAACCCAGGTTACGGAGGCGCACCGTACGCCCGTACCTCCCGCTAGTTTCTCCCTGGGCCTCGGCTCTTCGGAAAAATCCGGTATCCCGGTAGGGGCTGGCCAGGATCGAGACGCCCAAGGAGCGTGACCGGAGTAAGTACTTCCCGTTTCTCCGGGTTTGACGCTGTCTCCATCTCTCTTTACACTCAACGATGAGGCTTCCGGATCCGCCTGAAGGCCGGGTTCGAAAGACAACTGTGAGCCCCACTGAAACCAGCAGCAGCACGAAACGGGAAATCCAAGTCGAGGTTGCGGCTGAAGAAGTTACACGCGAGACCGAAACCCTAATTCGAAAATATCAGAAGCTCGCTCGCATTCCCGGCTTCCGCCTCGGCCACGTTCCCGCTTCCGTGATCCGCCAGCGCTTCGCCGAAGACATCCGCAGCCAGGTCGTCGACACCCTCGTTCCCCGCTATTTCCGCCAGGAAGTGGAGAAGCAGGGTCTGGTGCCTGTATCCCAGCCCCAGGTTAGCGATCTTCATGTCCAGGAAGGCGAGCCCTTGCGCTTCAAGGCGAACTTTGAAGTGCTGCCGGAAATCAAGGTCGAGGGATACAAGGAATTGCGGGCGGCGAAGCCGATCATCTCCGTCGGCGACGAAGAAGTCGAAGACTCTCTCAAGAATCTGCAGGAACAGCATGCCACCTTTGTCTCGGTCGAAGGTCGCACTCTCGCGGACAACGATTTCGCCCAGGTTTCCTTGGATGGCAGGCCGGCAGATGGCCAGGGCCAACCGGTCCACATGGATGACCTGTTGGTCGAAATCGGCGGATCGAATACGATGCCCGAGTTCACCGAGAATCTGCGCGGCCGATCCGTGGGAGACGATCGGAGTTTTGCCGTTCATTACGCCGCGGATTTCTCCGACCCGCGGCTCGCTGGCAAGACCATCCTGTACACGGTGAAGGTGCAGGCGATCAAACAGAAGAGTCTGCCCGAGTTGAACGATCAGTTCGCCAAGGAACTGGGCGACTTTGCCGGTCTGGACGAGGTACGCCAGCGCCTCCGCGAGGGCATCGAGTCCGATCGAAAGCGCCAGGCTGAGCGCGAGGCGAAGGAAAAGCTGATGGCAGAGCTAATCGAGCGTAACGATTTTGAGCTTCCCGAAGCTCTGGTGGAGCGGCAGATTGATATCCGGCTGGAGCGAGGTCGACGTGCCTTGATGGCGCAAGGCGTGAAGGCCGAAGACATCAAGAAAATCGATCTGAATCGCCTGCGAGCGGCAGAGCGGGAGCGTGCACGGCAGGAAGTCAAGGGCTCGTTGTTGCTGGACAGGATTGCGGAGGAGGAAAATATAGGAGTCGACGAAGAGGAAATCAATCGAGAGGTCGAAGCTTTGGCGGTACAGGCGAGACAATCGCCGGAAGCGATCCGCGCTCGATTGACACGTGAGGGAGTGCTGGATAGAATCCGGGATAGAATCCGCAACGAAAAGACCCTCGATTTTCTCTATCGTCAATCGGCGTAACTGGCCGTTTCCGATATCTTCCGCAGCGTGTTGATCGGGGTCGCAGTGTGAAAGTTGACTCAAGGAGCACGTGATGCTGGTACCCATGGTCATTGAGCAGACCGGCCGAGGCGAACGGGCCTATGACATCTATTCCCGCCTGTTGCGCGACAGCATTATCTTCATCGGCACCCCGATTGACGATAATGTTGCCAACTTGGTGATCGCGCAAATGCTATTCCTGGCGCAGGAGGACCCGGAACGGGACATTCAGCTTTACATCAATTCCCCGGGCGGCTCGATCACCGCGGGCATGGCGATCTATGACACCATGCAGTATGTCAAGAATGACGTCACCACCATCTGCATCGGTCAGGCAGCCAGCATGGCGGCCTTGCTGCTGGCGGCGGGAGAGGGAAGGAAGCGGTTCGCCCTGCCCAACTCCCGGATCCTGATCCATCAGCCTTCGATGGGCGGGCTCTCCGGCCAGGCGACCGATATTGATATCCATGCCCGGGAGATCCTTCGGATGCGCGAGATTACGAACCAGTTACTTGCGAAACATAGCGGACAGAAGCTCGATAAGGTAGAAAAGGATGTGGAGCGCGACTTTATAATGAACTCCCAGCAGGCCAAGGAGTACGGAATCATTGACGATATCATTTATAAGACTCGAGAGAAGGTATGATTAGCTTTTTGCACGAGAGGCCTCGGCGTAGACCATCTTTCCCGCCCCCCAGGGTTAAAGACGATGTAGAGCCGGGAGGTTAGGCAGAAAAGGAGCAGAGCCGAGTGAAAAGTCGAAACGGTACGGAGGAGATTCTACGTTGTTCGTTCTGCCATAAGTCGCAGGACGCCGTCGCGAAGCTCATTTCTTCGCCCAGCGATTATCCCCGGGCTTATATCTGTGACGAATGTGTCGCGGTCTGCAATTCCATTTTGGAAGATGACCGCACCGCCACGCCTGCAGCCAGCACTCCCAATCAGCTCCCGAAACCGCAAGAGGTCAAGACCTTCCTGGACGAGTACGTCATCGGCCAAGAGCAGACCAAGAAGAAGCTGGCGGTCGCCGTCTACAACCATTACAAGCGCATCTTCATGAACCGTCAGCGAACCAGCGACGGCGTGGAACTGACCAAATCGAACATCCTGCTGATCGGACCGACGGGGACCGGAAAGACGTTATTGGCGCAGACCCTGGCCCGCATGCTGGATGTTCCGTTCGCCATCGTGGATGCCACCACCCTGACCGAGGCAGGTTACGTCGGAGAAGACGTCGAGAACATCATTCTCAAGCTGTTGCAGGCGGCCGATGGCGATGTCGGAAGAACGCAAACCGGCATCATTTACATCGATGAAGTCGACAAGATTGGCCGCAAGGATGAGAATCCCTCGATCACCCGGGATGTTTCCGGAGAAGGCGTGCAGCAGGCGCTGCTCAAGATCCTCGAAGGTACGATCGCCAATGTTCCGCCCCAGGGGGGACGCAAACACCCGCACCAGGAATTTACTCCGGTGGATACCACGAATATACTTTTCATCTGCGGCGGCGCCTTCGTGGGCCTGGAGAAAATTGTTGGCCGCCGGGCCGGCAAGAAGGCGCTGGGCTTCCGCGGCGGTGAGGAGAGCGAACCGGAGCAGGCGGCTAACCCGAGCAAGCGAAATCTCGAGCTTCTCAACGATCTCCAACCCGAAGATCTCATTAAATTTGGCCTGATTCCCGAGTTCGTGGGGCGTCTGCCGGTGGTCGGACTGCTCGAAGATCTGGATGAATTCGCGCTGATTGAAATCCTGACCCGGCCCAAAAATGCCATCGTCAAGCAGTACCAGCGGTTGTTTGAATTCGAGAACGTCCGCCTGAAGTTCAGCGACGACGCCCTGCGGGCAGTGGCCCGCCAGGCGATGGCGCGCAAGGTCGGGGCACGGGGCTTGCGCATGATTTTAGAGGAACTTATGCTCGAACTGATGTATAACCTTCCCAGCCAGAAGAAGGTGAAGGAGTTTGAAGTGACCCGGGAGATGGTTGAAAAGCGCAGCGCATCTTTGGCTATGATGGAGAAAGCAGGGTAGCAGTCAGGCGGTAACGGCCGATTGCAGATTTTCGGGAGAGCCAGTGACCTCATCCAAAGAGAAGTTCGAGACCAAGAAGTTGCCCATGATGCCTATCCGGGATGTAGTCATCTTCCCGTACATGATGACGCCCTTCGTCGTGGGCCGCGAATCGAGCGTGCGGGCCCTGGAAGAGGCCTTGGCGGCCGACAAGAAGATTTTTCTCGCGACCCAGCATGACGCCGGGGTCGACGAGCCCCGGCCCAACGAGATCTACCAGGTGGGGACGGTGGTCAACATCGTCCAGAGCCTGAAGCTCCCCGATGGAAACATCAAGGTTCTGGTCGAGGGCATCGAGCGGGGCAAGATTTTGCAGATCAGCGAGACCGAAGGTTTCTTGCAGGCGACCATCCGGCTCGCCCGCTACGGGACCGAGACCAACTCGCAGATCGAAAGTGGCATGCAGCGGGTCACCTCCCTGTTTGAGCAGTACGTCAAGCTCTGCCAGTCGCTGAACTACGAAACCATGATCGCGGCTGTGCGCATGGAAGATCCAGCCAAGCTGACCGACACGATTGCCGCCAATCTGCAGCTCTCGATCGAAGAAAAACAGGGCTTGCTCGAGATTTTTGATCCGGCCGAGCGTTTGAGCCGGATCGGGGATGTGCTCGATATTGAGATCGAGAAATTGAATATGGACCGCACCATCCAGTCGCGGGTGAAGCGGCAGATGGAGCGGGCCCAGAAAGAGTACTACCTCAACGAAAAGATTAAAGCCATCCAGAAGGAGCTGGGGCGCGGCGAAAAGAGCGAATTCGACGAACTGAAGAAGAAGATCGAAGTGTCGGGCATGCCCAATGAAGTTCGCGACAAGGCCATGCAGGAGCTGAAAAAGCTCGAAGCCATGCCGCCCATGTCGGCGGAGTCCACGGTATCGCGAAATTACCTCGACTGGCTGTTGGCCGTGCCCTGGAAGAAACGCTCCAAGGAGATTCGCAACCTGACCCGGGCGGAAAAGGTGCTCAACGAGGATCACTACGGCCTCGAAAAGATCAAAGACCGCATCCTCGAGTTCCTGGCCGTGCGTCAGCTGGTGAAGAATCCCAAAGGCTCCATCCTGTGCTTTGTTGGTCCTCCCGGAGTGGGCAAGACTTCGCTCGGAATGTCCATCGCCAAGGCCACCGGCCGCAAGTTCGTACGCATGTCCTTGGGCGGGGTCCGGGATGAAGCCGAGATCCGCGGGCACCGGCGGACGTACATTGGCGCGCTGCCCGGCCAGATTATCCAGATGATGAAGAAGGCGGGAACCAAGAATCCCGTGTTCATGTTGGACGAAGTGGACAAGATGTCGATGGACTTTCGCGGCGATCCCTCGGCGGCATTGCTCGAAGTGCTCGATCCCGAGCAGAATTTCATGTTCATCGATCACTATCTCGACGTCGAGTATGACCTGTCGCAGGTCTTCTTCATTGCCACCGCCAACGTGATGCACACCATTCCTCCGGCGCTGCAGGACCGCATGGAGGTGCTGCGCCTGCACGGGTATACGGAGCAGGAGAAGGTTGAAATCGCCAAGCAGTTCCTGGTGAAGAAGCAGATGGCGCAGGCCGGGTTGACGGAGAAGAATCTCAAGTTCACCGACGATGCCATCCGGACTTCGATCCGCTCCTACACCCGGGAAGCCGGTGTCCGCAATCTGGAGCGTGAAATCGGCAATATCTGCCGCAAGGTCGCCCGCAAGGTGGTCAAAGAGGGCGGCAGCTACAACGTGGCCATCGGTCCGGAGAATGTCAACGATTTTCTGGGCGTAATCAAGTTCCGCGACACCCTGGCGCACGAGCGCAGCGAAGTGGGGCTGGTGTCCGGGCTGGCGTGGACGGAAGTCGGCGGATCGATTTTGAGCACGGAAGCAACCGTGGTCGACGGCAAAGGCAAGCTGACGCTTACCGGCAAGTTAGGCGACGTCATGCAGGAATCGGCGCAGGCCGCCATGTCCTATGTGCGCTCGCGCGCGCAGCGCTTAGGGTTGCCGCGCGATTTTTACCGCACCATCGACATCCACGTGCATGTGCCGGAGGGCGCGATTCCAAAAGACGGACCCTCGGCCGGCATCACCATCGCCACGGCGATCGCCAGCGCTCTGAGCAGGATTCCGGTTCGCCGTGACATCGCCATGACTGGCGAGATCACCCTGCGCGGCAAGGTGCTGCCCATTGGCGGGCTCAAAGAGAAACTGCTTGCCGCCCATCGTGCCGGTTTGCTCGAAGTCATACTGCCGCAAGATAACGAGAAGGATTTGGCGGAAGTACCGGAAAACCTCCGCAGCGAGATGAAGTTGCGCTTCGTCGATGCCATGGACCAGGTCCTGGCCTTGGCGCTTGAACAACCTCTGCCGAAGCCGATGCCGGATGTGGTGGCTGACACTGCATCCCCCATCGCCCCCTTGCCACCGCCTTCGCCCGAGGGACCCACCGCGCATCAATAGCTTGCGGACCGGACAGCACCGACCGCGCCGATTTGCCAGGCTTGACAGGCAATTGCCGCCCTCCGTAGATTGAATATTCCAGCCAAAACAGGTGGTTCGCTGAACGCATGAAATCTCAACCCTGGGCCGCGCGGCGGGCTCGTCGTCGTAGGCCGCCGCCTTAGGACCCCAGAGACGCCGAGGAGTGCCGCATATGTCCGGTTCCGACACCAGCAACGCCGAGGTGGGCTTATTCTCGGAGTTGCCCAAGACTCCGAGTGAGGACCGTCGCACTGGAATCTTGCCCTCGCAGGCAGTGAACAACCTGATCGCGAGCGGGAAAGTCAGCGCCCGCCGGCCCATCACGGAGGAGCAAATCCAGCCGGCAAGTCTCGACCTGCGGCTCGGCGATATTGCACATCGCGTCCGCGCCAGCTTTCTGCCTGGCCTCGACAGCCGGGTCGAGGCAAAAATCAAGGAACTGCGCATGACGCGCGTCGACCTGACCGGCTCCGCCGTCTTCGAAAAGGGCTGCGTCTACATTGTGCCCTTGCTCGAGGAGCTGAACTTACCCGACGACATCTCGGGGAAGGCCAATCCCAAAAGCACCACCGGACGGCTCGACATCTTCACCCGTTTGCTTACCGACTATGGCACCGAGTTCGATCGTGTGCCGGCCGGCTACAAGGGGCCACTCTATGCCGAAATTGTTTCCCGCACGTTCACCGTGGCGGTGCGGGCGGGGATGCGCCTGAGCCAGCTGCGGTTCGTACGCGGCAACCCGATCTACCGCGACCATATGATCGCCAAGCTCGATGAAGCGGAGACGCTGGTTTACCTCGACGGGGGAAACCCTCAAAAAGCAAGAGTAGACCGGGGGCTCCGAATTACGGTGAACCTCGAAAGCGGCCCTCAGGAAGTGGTGGCGTACAAAGCCAGACGAAATGCACCCGCGATCGAACTGGACCGGCTGAATTATTATTCGCCGGATGAGTTTTGGGAGCTTCGCCGTTCCTGCTCTGAGCAGGGCTTGATTCTCGATCCGGGCGATTTCTATATTCTGGCCTCCCGCGAGCGAGTGCGGGTGCCACCTGAGTTTGCTGCCGAAATGGTGCCGTTTGATCCTGCCGATGGCGAATTTCGCATTCACTACGCCGGTTTCTTCGACCCTGGCTTCGGTTATGGAGCGAGTGACATCAAAGGCACCTGCGCGGTGCTCGAAGTACGAGCTCACGAAGTTCCCTTCTTGATCGAGCATGGACAGCTGGTCGGTCGCTTGAACTATATGCCTCTCCTGTCCCGGCCCGACAAGATTTACGGTCTCACGATCGGCTCCTCGTACCAGCAACAATCGCTCACCCTCAGCAAGCAGTTTCGGCGGGGATAGAGCAGCGGTCGGTTGGACCAGGACGGTTTGAGAACAGTTCAACGAGGGCCTATGGCCGCCCATTCCCCACGCTCGTCATCGGGACTACCTCTCCGAGGCGCCGCCGGGCTCATCATTGCGGTCGGGATGGTCGTAGTTCTGCTCATCACCTTTCCCGCCTATCGATGGTTCTTGGTCATCAGCGCAGGCATCGGGGTCGGAGTAGCGCTGGTTCTCTTCGTTTGGCACAAACTGCGGCCGATCCGGGAAGAAGACGTGGAAAATCGGCGTCCCCTGGGGTTGAAGTAGCCGAACGGGATCGAGCTGCAGATTTTTTCACTCGGACAGCCGCTCCCAATGCCGACTTACACCAACTTGGGCTAACCAAGGGGCACATCCGGGAGACCAGACCGAAAGTCGGGGCGATGACGATGAAAGCGCTTCACCCCCATTTTTACCTTTATCCTACCGCTTCTGGTTTCAGCTCAGGCGTTTCGATCGTTCGATGCGCGCTTGAACTTTCCCGCATCCAATTGCAAACTGGCTCATGCGTATTCTTTCCCGGTTAACGATGGCGGCGACCGAGGTCCGCCACTTCCCTGTTCCCACGCTCCCTGAAATTGCGTTTTTGGGGCGATCGAATGTGGGCAAGTCGAGTGTGATCAATTCCCTGGTTGGTAAGAAACTGGCGCGAACGAGTTCGATTCCTGGCCGCACCCGCAGCATCAACTTTTTCGAGCTGCGCTGGCCCGGCCAGCCGCGTGCCGAGCTGGTCTTCACCGACCTGCCGGGATATGGCTATGCCCGCCTGCCCCGCGAAATCTCCGCCCGCTGGCCGGAGTTTATCGAGCCCTATTTGAAACGGCGGCCCTGCCTGGTACTGTGCGTGGCCTTGGTCGACGTCACGGTTCCACCGCAGGAGAGTGACCGGCACCTGCTGGAATTCCTGGCCAGCATTGAGCGGCCCTTCGTGATTCTCGGCACGAAAAGTGATCGGTTATCCGGCAATTCCTTGAGCCAGGCGCTCAAAAGCCTGGGTCGGGAATTTCCCCAGGCCAAGATCCTGCCTTACTCAGCTAGGACGGGAGCAGGCCGGGATGAGCTCTGGCGAGAGATCCGACACGCTGCCCTGCTCCACCAGACCCACTCTGCGGCAGCCCGTCAGAGCAGCTGATGCCTGCGCCATCCCCTAAGCTTGAACGACCGACCGTCCCCAGCCCGACAAGTCCAGGAGACAGGCCCCGATCGAGCCGTTCCCCGCGGGTTCTGGTCACTTCGGCGACTTCGGGAATCAGAGAGCCTCGGGTATCATAGAAGCCCATGTCCACGTACCTAATTACGGGAGTTGCGGGATTCATCGGGTCATCCTTGGCACGCGCACTTCTGGCGCAGGGCGATCGCGTGCGCGGGATCGACAACCTGTCCACCGGCAAGCGTGAGAACATCGCGGAGATTTTGGGACACATCGATTTTCAGCAAGCGGATCTGCTCGATTTCAGCCAGGTCGAACGGGCCTGTCAGGGTGTGGACTATATTCTTCATGAGGCGGCGATTCCCTCCGTGCCTCGTTCCGTCCAGGACCCACTCGAGAGCAATCGCGCCAACATCGATGCCACCCTCAACCTCCTGGTGGCTGCCCGGGATGCAAAGGTGAAGCGAGTTGTCTATGCGGCCTCGTCTTCCGCCTACGGCGACACTCCGACGCTGCCCAAGCGAGAAGATATGCTCCCCGGCCCGATCTCTCCCTATGCGGTGGCCAAGCTGGCCGGCGAGCATTACATGAGCGCTTTCTGGCGGTGTTATGGACTGGAAACGGTCTCCCTGCGCTATTTCAATGTATTCGGACCTCGGCAGGATCCAAGCTCCCCTTATTCGGGAGTGTTGGCCAAGTTCATCACCCAGATGCTCGCGCGAAAACCACCGACAATTTTTGGCGATGGCCAGCAAAGCCGCGATTTTACCTTTGTGGACAACGTCGTCCACGCCAACCATCTTGCCTTGAAAGCGCCGGCGCGCGCAGTGGCTGGGCGCGTCTTTAATGTAGCTTCGGGAATCCAGGTCGATCTCAATCGGACCTTCGCGATTCTGAAAAAGCTGACCGGATATCCGGGCGAAGTTCTCTATGGATCGGAACGCCCCGGAGATGTGAAACATTCACTCGCCGACCTCTCCCTGGCAAGAAAGCATCTTGGCTACGAGCCCATCGTCGGTCTCGAAGAAGGCTTACGGCGAACCATCGAGTGGTACCGGCGCGAGAGTCAGGGCGCCGCTTCGTCCTAGAGGCAGCACCTCGCCGCGATCGAATTTGCCCTCCCGGACCGCCATTACTTTCGTCATCTATAGCGCTCCTGCCCCGAGGAATAGAGTGACACTATGATGCTGTCTTCGATTGTGCTTTCCCGCGACTGGCCGGAGATCTGCGTGCTCGAATGCATCCTGGGTGGCCTTGATTTCGCAGTGGATGTCGAAACCGAGCCGCTGCGTGTCCAGGCCAAGCTGGCAAAATCGAAAATCGATGCCCTCATCGTCGATTGTGCGGTGGATGGAAGCGCGGAGCTCATCCGCGGACTGAGACGCGAGCAGAACACCGTGCCCTTGCTGTGGTTCGGCAACCGGAATCACTTTCAGGCTAGGATCACCGAAGGGACATTCCTTTCGGCGAAGCCGATCTCCGTCGAACGAGCGGTGCACGCCCTGTCGGCAGCGCGAAGTTCGATCCTCGAGGGCAGACTGCGCTATCATCGGCATCCCCTGGACGTCGCCGTCTCGATCGGTCACGGACACCACCGCGCGAAGGCTGAGCTGCAGAATCTCAGCCAGGGTGGAGTAGCGATCCGCACCACCTCCGCCATGTGCCTGCCGGATCGGGTGCAGATGGATTTCACACTTCCCCGGGGTCTTCACATCAAGGTTGAAGGCGAGCTGGTTTGGAAGCAGCCCGAAGCTGCAGGTTTTCGCTTTGTGGAAATGAATCCTGGCAAGAGGCGGGACTTGGAAGTCTGGCTGGCACAACGCTATCTCAGCCATCCGGGGCACGCAACCTTAGCCGTCAGACAAAGTGAACCCTGATTACCATGCCCTCTTGCTGCCAGGGGGGCGCCTCAACGAAATCGAACTCTGCCCGCTTCAGCCTGGGGAGATCGCTGCCCCGTTGCCTCAGAGCTGGCCAACTCTGCCAAACGCTTGCCGGGTGTGATTCCGAAGCCGACCGCAAACACAAACCAATAGAGCAGGCCGAACAGGGCGGCGAGCCCGGCAAGGAAAGCGACCGCCAAAGGGCCGCGAGGAAAAGTGTCTGTCAGAAGCAGGGTGAGCAGGCTGAACAGCCAGACCGCACACGTCAAGACCATGCCATCCACCAAGCGGGAAAATCTGAGTGGTGAGACCGCAAACCACAAGAAGCCAATGCGTTCGGCTTCTCGCTCCACCAGGGTCGAGTCGCTGGCGCACGCTCTCCGATCGTCGAGGCGAATCGCGGTCCGGGAAGATTTTCGAAACAGCGGCTCTTCCCCTTCATGGCGTGCCCAAGACGCTGCATCGCTCAACAGTTGGGTGAATAGCCACTCCTTTAACAACCGATGCGACCGGGGAGCCAAGGCGAGAAATTCCAAGCCGGCTTGTCCTAAGGAATCGGTCCAGACAACCCGTCCTTCGGCTTCGAATCTTACTCTCGGACTGGGTAGGTCCAGGCCGACACGAACTCGCCGATGCAGATCGAAGGGCGTGAGCACTTGTACCGCCGCCCCGGCCTGACTGACGTCACGAATGATCCCAGCATTCTGAGAGTCCACCTGGAGATAGGCCAGGCTACGCAGCTTCTGTCGGTGATGGAGTCGGGAGTTAGGAGGCATGAGCCGACGGTTGCGGACCAATACGACCGCAACCCCAGCCCTTAATCCTAACTGGTGGGGAGGCGCCGCTCAGTAACCCGGGTGATTCCTCAAGATGCGGTACGTTGTTCCTGGTCGGTGGGAGGAAGCTTTGGCCGTCGGGAGCGATCCCAGGCAATCAGGGAATTCAGGTCATAGCTATGGGGTCCGTAGGCGCGGAAAGCACCTTCATCGAATAACCGCTTGATTCCGCAATCCAGGCAGACTTGATAAGAGTGGTTTTGAGCCCGCACCGGCCAGCTCATCTTGCGGTGCCGGCAGCCTCGCAGAACAACCACGCCCAAACCCGCCAGCCCGGTCGCCAGCACGCCCCAGAACCACAACCAACGCGACTTCTCCAGTTTCCTCAATGCGCGAGCCGTAAATCGCTAACAAAACTTCAGCATATCGCCAATTTCAAAACCGTGCAAGGAACTGGTAAGTCGCGCTGAACTGATTGAATCGCAAACACTTGCTTACTAAAGAACATGCCCCGAACTCTCCTTTCGTGTAGGCATCGGGTGTAATGGTAACCAAGCAGGCGATAAGGTAACCGTGACGCGGAAGGTGGGAAAGCGGTATGGTAACCATAATGGGGAAGGTGAAGAAGGAGCAGCCAACTTGGAGAATTGACAAATTCCATCACCCCGATAGGATTTACTTTCGCCGAGGATTTCGGCTCTAGCCGATGAGCGTAAGCCCTTACAACACGAACCTGGCCCGACTCGAGGCGGAGCCTCGCCCGGACTCTTGGCGCTCAAATGTTTCCGAGCAGGGTGGACATGAAGCCCTGGAAGCGCTCCTGGCGTTCTGCGCCCTGCACCAGCAAGCGCACGATCGGCGGGCCCGCGGGCAAGGTCGGGAATCTGCGGGGGACCCGGAGCGGCAGGAACTTGAGCAATTCGTTTTTGACGAAGTGTTGCAATTGGTCGCCGAGCGCGCTCTCGTCGTCGCGGGGGCGGACGGCGTGGCCATCGCCCTGGTGGACGAGAACGCGATCGTGTGCCGGGCTTCGGCGGGAACCGTCACCCCGGATCGGGGTACGCGTGTGGATCTCAACTCCGGGTTTTCCGGCGCATGCCTGGTCTCGCGCAAAGTGGTTCGTTGTGATGACTCTGAAACCGATTCCAGGGTCAGTGCCGAAGCTTGCCGTTCCTTGGGCGTACGCTCCATGGTCGCCGTCCCGCTTACGGCAAAAGAGTCCGTAATCGGACTGATCGAAGCATTTTCCAGTGTTCCCTATGGATTCAACGACAGCGATGTTCGGACCCTGAGACTGCTAGCGGAGTTAATCCTGGCGGCCCTTCGGCCCGAGGAAGAGCAGCTCCTGGTCGAGGCATCGCAGCGAGTGGTCAGCCCGGAGCCGTCCGCGATTGCCACCACCTCACCCGTCGTCACTCATGAGGAGGAATCAGCGGTCGAGGCTCCAGCGGAGGTCGGTGAACACCCGGCCCAAGAGCAGGACGTCTCTCCCGCCAGCGAGGATTCCGCCAAACCGGCGAGATCCCTCCGAGTCGTGGTTACGCTGGCCATCCTGGGACTCATTGCGCTCGTAATCCTGGGCCTGACGGTAGGCAGGAATCTGGGGTGGAAAATCGGTCGTCAGCCCCAGCCGAGCCCGGTTGTCCAGCCGCCGGCCGCTACCTCCCCGCCGCCTGTAGCAACCTCAGCCGCCCCACCGGCAGACACGGCACCGCCAGGGACGCCCCCCGCGGTGAGCCCACCCGGCTCGGACGCATCCCACGACATGCCGGAAGTCACCGGAATCCGCCACTGGTCGGCGGCGAACTCGAGTACGGTCGTGATCGACATGGACGACCAGGTTCAGTACGAGGCGCACCGCTTGGCGGATCCGGAGCGAATCTACTTTGATTTGCATGACACACGATTGAGTGCCGACCTGGCGAAAAGCATCGAGATCAACGATTCCCTGATTCAGCGGGTTCGGGTGGCGCAACCGGAACCCGGGCTCACGCGGGTTGTAATCGAGATCAAGGGTCCTTGGAATTTTTCCGTGAGCTTGGCGCCCAATCCATATCGTCTGGTGGTCGAGGTCAGCAAATCCGAAGGCGCTCCCCGGGCTCGGTCGCAGCTCGATTTGTTCACCCCTGGGAAGCTGGGAGGAACCGCCATTGTTCCTGCGCCAGGCGGCTTCACACCTCGGCTGCGGATTGTACTCGATGCAGGTCATGGAGGCTCCGACCTGGGCACGTCGGGGCGGCAAGGTTTGCTCGAGAAGGACGTGGTCCTCGATATTGTGGCCCGGCTGGGCCTGCTGCTGCGGCGGCTCGGAGCGGACGTGACCTACACCCGCCGAGACGACAGTTATGTTGCACTTGAAAAGCGAGCAGAAATCGCCAACCTGTCGGGCGCCGATCTCTTTCTCTCAATCCACGCCAACTCCAGTGATTTCCCATCCGCCCGCGGAGTGGAGACCTACTATACCAATACCTACTCCTCGACCAATGCACGAGCACGGGGAAGCAACGACAGCAATCCTGGCCTAAGAAACGTCAACTGGACCGGTGTCGACATTCGGGCCAAGGTGCGCGACTCGCACCAGTTTGCCACCAGTATCCAACAGTCTCTTTACTCCATCCTGGCACCCAAGAATCCCGGCCTTCGCAATCGCGGCGTCAAGGAGGCTCAATACGTGGTGCTCACCGGAACCATGATGCCGGCGGTTCTCGCCGAGATTTCCTTTGTCAGCAGCCCGGCGGATGAGAACCATCTGCAGAACGCAAACTACCGCCAGGAGATTGCGCAGGCCCTCTATCAGGGAATTGAGCGGTTTGTCGAGCAATCACGCCGGGTAAAGCGAGCCAGCGCGGAAAATCAACATAAGCTGAACCTGAATCGCTAAGCTCGTGCCTCTTGTCCATGCCGTCGACCGAGGTAGGCTGCCTTCACGGTGCAGCCGTTCCCACGCCCCCGTACTTCGCCAACCACTTGAGCTCTTCTCGCACTTTGATCTTGCCGTGCCAGGGATTCTTGTCCAGGGAATGTCCTTCGCCGGGAAAAATCAAGAGCGCGCTCGGGACTCCGAGATTGTGCAGTGCGTGGTCGAGCAGATAATCTTCGGCCACCGCCACCCGAATATCGTCGGCGCCGGCCACCATGTGGGTGGGAGTTCGGACGCGGTTGATCTGGAAAATTGCGGCCTCGTCGTGATAACGCTGGGCCGCCACCCATGGTTCTCCACCCAGGAAATACGCATCATCGAAGGTCGTATCGTCATTGCCCCAGTTGGCGACGTGCTCGACCGCCCCGGCTCCCGTAACCGCAGCCTTGAACCGATTGGTTTGCGTGATCAACCAATTGGTCATATATCCACCGTAGCTGTAACCGCCAACGGCGAGACGACTGGGGTCGGCGATGCCGTCCTTCACCAGCGCGTCCACGCCTTCCAGAATGTCCTTGCCAGGCCGGGACACGATTTCGGGTACGATCTGCTCCAGAAACCGGTCCCCGTAGCCGCTCGAACCACGGTAATTCGGCTCGAAAACCAGCCATCCCTGGGTCGCCGCCAGGCGGTCCCACTGATACCAATCTGCCCCAAAGTGATTGCCGTCGGCGTCGGCAGGCCCTCCGTGAATCAGAACCAGCATGGGCAGATTCTTCGCTTCAAACTTGCCCGGCGGGTACATCAGCATGCCCTCGACCGTCGTGCCGTCCTCTGCCGTCCAGCGATACGGCTTGCCCTGGGGTAGATCGCGCTCCGTGAACAAGCGATTGAACGAGGTGATCGGGCGCGCCTCGGACAGCTTGTCAATACTGTCGGCAAAATAGACCTCCCCCGGCTTCTCGATGCTGGAATACAGAAAAGCAATGGGGCGAGAGTCGAGCGCGGAATCGACGAGTTCATAGGTACCGGACCAGCCCGCCTGCTTTTCCAACGGCGCGGACGGACTTGCCTGCGTGTAGACCTGAACTTCGGTCCCTAAACGCGCCGCGGCAATCACGCCCCCGCCGGCGACCGAGTAATCCAGCACGGCTCCGGGAAATGTCTTTGCCCAACGCTCGGTTGAGCCCGTATCTGCCGACACCCAATACAGGCGCATCTGCGTGTCTTTGTACTTCCCCTCCACCGATCCCACCTCCACCCTGAAGAAAATATGTTTGCTGTCCGCCGCCCATCGGATGTCCTGTTCGACCGCCTCATTCTGAGTGACCCGGTGCGGAGGAAGACTCGGGGCAGCGTTGGCCAGATCCACCGAGTAAATTTCGAACTCGCCGATCTTTTCGTCGCGCTCGGAGACCGACTCGGTCACAAATGCGATCTGGCGGCCATCGGGAGAGATATCCATTCCCTGGACCCGCCATGGTGTGTTCGCCAAGGGGCGAGAACCGGGGGTAACATCCGGATTCGCATCGGCTTCGTCGGACGCCTTTGTTCCCTCGGCGGCATGACGCGAGAACGCCTCCTGAAGATCGAGACGGAAGATGGTATCGCCCCGTTCTCCGGCTCGATATTGCTTCACGTCTTTCCATTCCTTCTTGTAGGCGTCTTTCTGATCCTTGGTCCAGGGCTGGCGGGTGGCGAAGTAGAGCGTCTTTGAATCCGGCGACCAGGCAAACGCGTGGATCTCCTCCTCCCCTTTCGTCAGCTCGATTGCCTCCCCGCCTGCGGGCGAGATCAAGTACAGCTGCGCCGTCCCTTCTCCCTTGGAATCATCCTCCTCATCAGTTTTCTTGGCGCCGGCGGCGCTCCGCTCCGAGATGAACCCGATCCAGCGTCCATCCGGCGACCACTCCGGATGGTGATCGTGACCGGACTCGGTGAGCTGGGTCAGGGTTTCCGCGCCATGCCCGTCCAGGCGATCGAGCCAGAGATCGGTGCGGAAGATCTTCTCGTCCCAGTCAGCACGGTTGGTGGTGATCACCACGGCCCGGCCATCGGGAGACACTTTGACGGAGTCATAGCCGACATAATTGAAGAACTCGTCGATCGTGATCGGGGGTCTGTCGGCTGCCCAAAGAGTCTGGAAACTCAGACTCAGAACACAGGAGGTCAGCAGAAGTCTTGGGATGGTCATAGGCGGAAACCAGAGATATACCGCGAGTCGGCGAGGATTGTAAACCGATTTCGAATCTCGCCCAGGTCGATTGCGTCCCGAACTACGCTCTGTCAAGCCGGCGATGGAGGGCCCGGAACAGATGCGAGGCTTGCTCCGAGCATTGCGAGCGAAAACGGCATTACTCCATCCTCAGGGCACGAAGCGGATCCAGGCTGGCAGCCCGACGGGCGGGGACGAGAGCCGCAACCAGCGCCGCCAACGAGAGCACGGCCGTCGTTCCCAACAGGATCCCCGGGTCATAGGGAGTAACGCCGAACAACTGCGTCGCCATGATGCGTCCGGCGAACATGGTTGCGGGAATGCCAATGCCCAGCCCGATTCCGACATCGAGGAACGCACCTCGCAGCACGAGTTTCAAGACCTTGAGCCTGTCCGCACCGAGGGCCATGCGGACTCCGATTTCCCGCCTGCGACGCTCGACCCAATAGGCGGTCACTCCATACAGGCCGACCGAAGCCAAAACTAAGGCCAAGGCGCCGAAGAGCGAGGTCAGTTTCGCGATCATCCTCTGCTGAGAAAAGTTCTGTTCCACCTGATCGTCGACCACGGCGAGGTTGGGATTCACCTGAGCGAGAGCACCGGCCACGCTGCCCAACGTTTTCAACTCGATCGCATTCAGGTAATGCGAACGATCGCGATAGAGTTCACTGGGCCTCGTAACCGGCAAGGATTTGAGCATCACGGCATCGACGAGAGTGAAAATCGCGGCGGTGGCCCCGATTCCGAGCGCCAAGGTCAGGACAGCCGTAATCGTGAAACCGGGGGCGGCGGCGAATTGCCTTAATGCGTAACCTACATCTTGCTTGAGGTGCATAGCTTCTCCAGACGACATCGAAGGCCCGAAGCACCCCTGGCATGGACGATCACCTCGAAGGTTCGGGAGCGGGTTCCATCTGATGCCAGGCTCCGCAGCGGCCCAAGCATCTAGTTCAGAATGTTAACCAACGATGAGCGACGCGCGGGCAGGAAGGGACGATCGCTGATCTGTCCTCCAAACTTCTGAGCCCATCGACCTGGAATTCGAGTAGCGCACGCGGGACAGCAACCCTCCGGGGTCAGCCGATACTGCTCGATGAGGTAGCCGTAGCGACGGATCAGGGTTGTGCCGCAGTGATGGCAGTGAGTGTTCTCGAGCTTACCCACCATGCCCGGCAGGTTTCCGGCATAAATGTATTGCAAACCAGCCTTCTTGCCGATTTCCGCCGCCCGTAGCAAATCCTCCGGACGAGTGTTATCGGGGTCCTCCATCTTGTAGTCCTTATGAAACGCGGTGACATGCCAGGGAATGTTCGGGGATAGGTTGACCAGGAAGTCGGTCAATCGCCGCAGTTCATCGTCGGAGTCATTGAAGCCGGGAATCAGCAGGGTAACAATTTCAAGCCACAGGCCCAGGTCGTGGAGGCGACGCACGGTGTCGAGAATCGGCTGAATTCGCCCTCCAAGCTGGCGATAGTGGCGATCGTCAAAACTCTTCAAGTCTACCTTGTAGAGGTCGATCCACGGGCGCAAGTACTCGAGTACTTGGGGAGTCCCATTGCCGTTCGAAACGAAGCCTGTCACGAGGCCCGCGGCCTTGGCTTCCTTGAAGACCGCCACGGCCCACTCGCTGGTAATGAGCGGCTCGTTGTACGTGCTGACCAGAACCTTTGCACCTTGGCGGACCGCCTCTCGGACGAGCGTTTCCGGGGACGCTTCGAGAGGCGGAGAGACCGCGGTCGGATCGCGTAACGCTTGAGAAGTCACCCAGTTCTGGCAGTAGGCACAATGCAAATCGCATCCCAGCATTCCGAAGCTGTAGGCCAGCGCACCCGGGTAGGCGTGGAAGAAGGGCTTCTTCTCCACCGGATCGCATTGCATGCCGCCGACGTACCCCCAGGGCACATAAAGAGTGCCGCCCCGATTGAAGCGCACCTTGCACACTCCCGGCTGACCTTCCGGAATCGGACAGCAATGCCCGCAGGCGTAACAGCGCACCCGATTGCGGTCGAGCCGCTCATACAGCTCACCCTCACGAACATGCTCGTAGACGATATCCTTGAGCGTCGGCACCGCAGGCCCCTCTTCTCTATTTTAAACTGGAAGGTCTCCGGAAGGTGTGCCAGCGAACATGGTCTTTGCTCGACCGCAGTTCACTAGCGGGTGGCTCGATGCTGGGCTATCCAGTCATTCGCCTGTTGCTGGGCGTCCAGAATCTGGCTGTGATTCAGCCGAGATGCCAGCAAAGGCAGGCGAGACTTACTCGCCTCATCTCCTCCGGCTTCTGCCAGAATCGACCAGAAATAGGCTTTCACGAGATCGGCAGGAATGCCGCGTCCAGACCAATAATATGCCCCCAGCATCCCTTGCGCGCCTGGGTCGTCCTGCTCTGCTGCCTTGTTGAACCAGTGAACCGCCTCTTCGTCATCCTGCGGGACGCCCGACCCCATCTCGTAGCGCACGCCCAGTGCAAACTGGGCTGCCGCATCCCCATCATCTGCCAATTGAAGCAACTCCGGTAACCCGGTCGTTGGGTGAGCATTGGCTGGGTCGAGCGGCCGAATGCTGTCCTCGGTTGTCGGCCCGGCGGCGGTTCGACCACCCTGACGCAAGCCATCGCCTTCCCAGATTCGAATCACTCCGAAAACGACGAATGCAGTGGTGATCGCCACCTTGATCAGGACGCCGATCCACCCGGGCACAAGCTTTGGTGTGCTTCTCTCGGAGCCGGAGTCATCGTTGACCACCGGCGATTGGCTGGGAACATCGAGCGTCGATCCTGCCGGTGCGCTGGCCGCTGCAGCCATTTTTGCCAAGCGGAGGAGAATGAACTCGTCCTCCGATCCGAAAGCGTGCGGATGTCGGGAAAACACTTCGAGCAGCCCGATGATGGCAGATTGCGAGCGGATGGGTACGGCGAGTATCGCGCGGATCCCGAGAGACCGGCAACTGTAGCGGTCGACGCGAGGGTCGGTTTCGGAATCGTCGCACCGCAAGGGCGAGCCGTTGCGCACACACTCCCCGGAAAACCCTGACCCAATCCGGAAATGGGCACCGCTCGGGGGGGCATCATCGACGCTCGCTCGGCACACCATCTCCTCACCGTCGGCTAACGCCAAAGCAGCGCCGTTCGCTTGGGTAAATGTTTGCGCCCTGCGTGCAATGATGTGCAAAGCGGCGTCCCGATCGGATCCCAGGGCATCGACTTGCGGCTGCACCGCATCTACCGCGGCGAGGAGAGCCGTGTAATCTGGATGCGTACGCACCTCCAGATCCTCGAGCGGAGCGATGCTCGTCGGATTCGTGCGACCGCTGGCCGGAGGAACCGATTCGGCGACCTCGGGAACGTGCTCGACACCCTGGGGAGCTCGCTTGGACCAGAGCCAATGCTCGAGGGCAAGAAGCGACGCCTTGGGCATGGCACGAAATTGAATTCCCGCACGCCAGGAGGCATCGGTCCGGATCACCTCGACGTCGGTTGTGATGAGTTCTGGGCTCTCTGGCAACTTCAGCCAGGAAGCTCGGCTCAAGCCGGGTTCGAGCGGAAACGGCGGCTGAATCGCCATGCCGTATTCACTGATGTCAACAATTTTCATCCAGGCAGGCGCCCGGGGGCTCATAATTCCCGCCAGGCTGGCATAGGCGGGGCGCTCAACCTTATAGCGCACACTGCGACGGCGGTCAGACGTGTCTGACCCACCCTCAGTCGGACTGGTGCCAGCTGCCCGCATGCCGGGGGGGTATTATATTACTCCACCAGAGGGATTCCCGCACAGGGCAAAGCAATCCCCCGGGAGCGCACTCAGGACGCCTGGCGCCGGCTGGATCGCAGGCTCGCAAGCCGGCTCATGGCGGCCACGATCGTGCTGGAGAAAACCTCGATGGTTCGAATATCCCGGTTATCGAACGCGTAAGGGGCGACGGAGAGCACCTCGAAGACTCCGAGCATTCTGCGATAGTGCCGCAGAGGAGCAGCAAGCACGGAGCGTACTCCCAGGCGGCGGCAGGTAGCGAGGTCGACGCTCGGATTTCGTTCCGTGTCCGGGCAAAGCACAACTTCGCCGGTGCGGACACAGTCGGCTGTGATGCCGGCGTCGGTCTGCAAGCGAACTCCGAGGTCGGGCGCGGTGCGACCGGTGCGGGCGCGGCAAACCATTTCCTCGCCCTGGCGCAGGGCGATGGCGGCCCCGGTTGCCCCGGTCAGGGCCTGTGCCCGCTCGGCAATGATGTGGATTGCCGGCTCCAAATCGATTTCGCTAAGACAGAGTTCATGCCCGGGACGAAGGCGCGAATCGGGAGTCGCTTCCGAGGCCAAGGCGCGCGCGTGGTGACGAGATGGCGCCAAAGTGGCGAAGGAGGTCGGCAGGTGGTTTTCCTGCGCTGCCGCAGGAACGGTCGAGATAAGATCGCGCACCAAGCGATCGAGCTCGTTATCGGTGATCAAGCGCGCCGTCGGCTGGCCCCGCAGGGATCCGCCCAGGATCCGTGACAAACTCAAGATAGCCTGACTGCCACAAGCGACACAGTAAGCGGTCGTGCTCCGACTGATCAACTCGCATTGCATGCAAAACACAGCGGTTTCAAGAGCAATAAAACTCAGGTCTTGCTTATGGGCCATGGTTTTGGGCAGTCCCCCCGAGACACTGGTGATGGAAAACATAAATGGCCAGTGCTCCTCCCGGGAATGATAGAGATGGTTCAAGGTGTGGATTATTGTGGAAAGAAACGCTTTGTTAGATGCTTGCGGGAAAAAGATAAATCAAGGCCTGATGCGTTCGCGCAATCCGACTTTTGGTCGGCCCGCGGACATCTGGGAGTGAAGTCACCATCGAATGGCGGCAAATGCGAGGATACTTGAAACCAGCAAATCGGAATCGCGCTCGCAGTCCCGAAGGTGACGGGAACAGGGCCGATCACCTCGGGCGGCGAGCACCGGGCTCTCCGGGACGGCGGCAGCCTAACGCAGATTCACACGTGTGCCGGGCTTTCGCCCCACCGGTCCTTGGCATGGGATGATGATTAAACGAAAGGCAGAAACACGAGGCAGGCACCAGAGATTGCCCTCATACCCGTGACAACTTCATCCTTGCTGAGTGCTATTGGGTAATCGAGCTCGCAACTGCTGAAAACACGTTATTGGCGTTCCCGCCAATCAAGCGGATCGTGCCGACCACAATGACCAGAATAACTGCCAGCATGACCGCATACTCGGCAATATCCTGACCTTGCTCTTCCCGCCAGATTTGATGGAACCAATGTTGCAAAGACTGCCTCCTAGAAAGGGGAATTCCCTAAACGCCAGAGGTCCCCCCTCTTCGCGATTGTTGATATGCTAGGTCCCTTCATCCACCTCTGCAATGGCACGACTGTGCCATATTCAGCAGATTGGCTTTAGCGGTAACGACTGGTTGACCGCGAATAAAGCAAGCTCAAGCCGGGTGGAAACTCCCAACTTGTCAAAGATGTTGCTAAGGTGGTGTTTGACCGTGTCCTCGCTGATCTTGAAATACTCGGCGATCTCCTTGTTGGAATAACCGGCAACCACCGCCGAAACGATCTCCAATTCCCGAGGCGTAAGCCCGAACTTCTTCTGCCGTGCTTCTTCCCCGGACGATTGGATCAGGTTCCGTAGATACTGCATGAGGTTGGAGATGCTTTCCCGCCCAACCCAGTATTCTCCGGCCATGACCGTGTGAATGCTCTTGAGCAGAAGCTGAGTGGCAGAGTCCTTCAAGACCACGCCCCGCGCGCCCAACTGCAGGGCTTCGACAATCTGGCTTTTCTCCGCCGCCGCCGTGAGCAAAATGACTCGCACCCCGTTCGAGCCCGAACCCGAACCTGCGCTCATCTCCCGCAAGGCTTCGAGGCCAGGGTGTCTTGGCATTGCCAGGTCGAGCAGCAGGATGTCGGGTCGCAGCTGGCGAACCAGCTTGACGGCTTCGGCACCATCACACGCCTCGCCCACTACCTTCAGATCCGGCTCGGTTTCGAGCAATCGCCTTAACCCGTCACGGAAAATCGGGTGATCATCGGCGACCACGATGCGAATAGGATGCGATCTTCCTCTATCCATGGATGGCACCTTGTTGCTGTGGTACCGTGATCTCCAAGCGGGAGCCACGGCCAGGATTTGATTCTATCGTGAGTTCGCCATCAATCAAACGCACGCGTTCCTTGATGACCAGAGGACCCTTCCCCAGGTTATCCAGCTGGTTCTGCGACAAGCGTCCCGCAAACGGAAAGCCCTGCCCATCGTCTTCAATTTCCATTTTCCACGTACCGTTCTTCGCGCCCAGGCGAACCAGAACCCTTTGCGCCTGACTATGTTTTCGAACGTTGACCAGGGCTTCTTGCACGATCCGCGCCACCTCCCGGCATACCGGTTGCGGCATGTCGAGTTCGTTCAGCTCGGAGATGAAGCGCGCAGAAATTCCGGTTTCGCGCTGGAAGCGGTCGACGCTGTCGTGAATCACGCCCAGCAGCTTCTTGGAATCGACGTCGAGAGTCTTCATCTGCTGCATGAGTTCCCGCAATTTGAGCACTTCCTCCCGCAGCAAACCCTGGATGCGGCCGAGCTCACCGGTGACCACATCTGGCTGGGTGGTGGATTGCCGACGCAGCACGTCGACTTGCATCTCCACGGCGATCAGCGATTGCACCGCTCCGTCATGCAATTCACGAGCAAAACGGGCACGCTCCACCGCCCCGGCCCGCAATCGCAGACGCCGTAATAACAAGACATTGTAAACCGCCGGCCCGACCTGGCGTACCAACTCCTGCAAGAAGTGTAGTTCCTCCTCGGTTTCGTTGGTGAGGGTGGGATCGAGCAGGAAAAGCCGGCCGCGCCACTCCTGCCCGAAAAGGAACGAGACCGCGACCACGCTGCCGAACCGATGGGACTGCGCAAAACGCTCCAGAAACATCGAGTTCGGGTGCTCGATGCGACTGCCCCCCTCCCCGAGGGCGAGGACCGCGACGGGCTCACGGGATGTGCCGTCGACCTCGGCATAGCAGGCCGCGGCCTCGGTCTCGTGCAAGTAGGTTTCACGATCGGTAGCCGTCGGCTCCAGCCAGCGAAATGTGGCGGCTTGTTTCTCCCCACCAATCTCCGCGACAAACACGCGGTGACTCATGGCCTCGAGAGACGCGATCAAGAGATGCTTGGCCCCGTACACCGAGAACAGATCCGAGGCAATCGCCTGTAAGGAGCCGGAGACTCCCGCCTCGACACTGGCTCGACTTAGGATTCGCATGATCACAGCCTTTTCCGCCCGAAGCTGCTTTTGCTGCTCGGCCAGATACCCCAACAGGAAACCCAAGACCAGCAAATACGCGGAACGTATCAGCAGGGTCTTGGGGTCAAAATAGGTGGCATCAACGTGCAGGGCCGGCCAATGGTGACGCTGTAGCCAACCGCTCATGCTCACAAACAATCCCGAGCGGACGATAAAGCTTTCGATCCAAAGCAGCACCACCGCTGCGCCCGCAGTGCTCACGGTCTCCAACAAGCCCCATCGGTAGGCGGCGGCCGCCAGTATGAAGACAAAGAACACGAAGAAGGGATTGCTGTCACCGGCGGCGAAGATGGAAATCAGGGCCGGCCAGATGATATCGGCGCTGTGAACCAGGACCCGGAAAGCGGGCGTCGATTCCTGCCGCCATCGCAAGAAAAAGATGATGATCAACCCTTGCCAGATATAAAACACCAGCAAACCAATGGCCCAGAGCGAAAAGCGGATTTCCCCCGGATTCATCCAGATGGCAACCAAGGCGGCGAGAGCCAGAAAGACTCTGGCCGAAGCTAGCCATCGTTCGACACGGCGCACCTCGCCCTGGCTCAGGGGCGCACGCAGCCTCCAAAGGAACCGACCTCGCACCGCTCGGACTGGCAAGACTGCCAAGTGAATGTGCCCCGTAGAATGGTGACGTCACGGATCATATTGATTTCTGCATCCTAAGGGCAAGCAAAACTTTGACTTGTCCGACCGGCCGATCGAGTTCCCTGGTTGCCTCTCTAAGGATTACGACGGTAACTTTCCCTCCTCCGGCATACCCCTACAATGAGACAACGTCTATGTCTCGCCGTTCGAAACTGTGGATTCTGACCGTCTTGGGACTGGTATTGCTTCAGGTGGCAGTTTCCATCAGTTTGCGGGGCTTCGCCTTGGTCGTCATCAGCGACCTGACCCAATTCGTCCTTCTATTTTCCGGCGTTTTGGCGTTGTGGCCGCGAGTGAAGGGCAGCCGCGGCCGCAGCCGGATCTTCTGGGCACTCATGATGTTTGGTGTGTGCCTGTGGATGACCTATCAGGCATGCTGGTGTTATTTCGAAGTCTTTCTGCGCCAGGAGGTGCCCAGTTTATTTGCTCCCGATGCGCTGCTGTTTCTTCACCTGGTCCCCATGATCGCTGCTTTGGCGATGCAACCAGATCGCGAGCAAGACCGGTGGACGATCCGCGTCAGCTCACTAGATTTCTTGATATTGGCCATCTGGTGGATCTACCTGTATGTGATTAGTCTGCCTCCCTGGTACTACGTCCACCCCGATCCCGTCATTTACCAGCACAATCTCAATATCGTGTATCTGGTCGAGAAGTTGGCCCTACTAGGTGGCTTGGCTCTGCTTTGGAGTCGTAGTTCCGGCTACTGGCAGCGGGTGTACGCCAATTGGTTTGGCTGCACCGTAGCCTACGGATTCAGTTCGTATCTGGCGAACTGGGCCATCGAGCGGGGAGTCTACTTTACCGGCAGCATGTACGATATCCCGCTCGCGGCCTCGATCGGCTGGGTGACCTGGATTGGTTTGCAGTCCGTGCCGCCCGCCGATGAACCCGACCTCATGCCCTCGAGTCAGGGTTACGGCGTATGGGTTGCGCGCTTAGGCATGGTTGGAGTTCTGTCCCTGCCCTTATTTGCGGCCTGGTCGGTGTTCAACGCGGAGGCTCCGCATCCGGTCCGCAGATTTCGCGTCGTAGTAAGCCTTGCAACCACGCTCGTCCTGGGGATCCTGGTGTTTTGCAAACAACACCTGCTGGACCGCGAACTCCTGCGCTTGCTGAAAGCCTCTCAGGAAGCTTTTCAAGATCTTCAGCGTCTGCAAGCGCAGCTGGTACAGACGGAAAAGCTCGCTTCCTTAGGCCAATTAGTGGGAGGTGCGGCTCACGAGCTAAATAACCCCCTGACCGCGATCCTGGGCTATGCGGAGCTGCTCGAATCTACCTCGCTCAATAGCGAGCAGCGCTCTTGGCTCGACAAGATCGACCAGCAGGTCCGCCGAATTCGCACCCTGGTTTCGAGCTTGCTCAGTTTCGCCGCGCGCGTCCCGGCGGAAAAGATTCCGCTCGATATCAATGCTTTGGTGCAAACCGCAGTCAAGCTGTACCCACCGCAACTCGATGGGGCTGCGATCGAAGTCCGCACCGACTTGGCCAGCAACTTGCCTCGCGTCCTGGCGGACTCGAATCAACTCCTGCAAGTCTGCCTGCACATCACCAACAACGCGCTCCACGCCATGGCGGAAAAGGGCGGAGTGCTCGACGTCATCACGCGGGCCAAAGACGACGTAATCGTGATCGAGTTTTCCGACCGCGGGCCGGGCGTACAAGACCCCGGACGGGTTTTCGATCCCTTCTACACGACGCGTCCCGTGGGTCAGGGCGCCGGTCTCGGCCTGAGCGTCTGTTACGGCATTATCCGCGAGCACAAAGGACAAATCGTCTGTGAAAACCGCCCCCAAGGTGGCGCGACGTTCCGCATCGAACTCCCCGGCATTGTACCTTTTGCCAATTAGGCTTTACCCTCGTCCGAGACCGAGCCTCACGGAGGACATGCGGGGCTTCCCTCCATCTGGCCTGCGGCAGGTGGCTCGAGTTCCAGGGTGCGCTTCAGCTGTCCACACGCCGCGTAGATGTCACGTCCGCGCGGCCGCCGAATAAACGCCGGCACAGCGCCATCGATCAGAGTCTTTTGAAATTCAAAGACCCGCGCCTCCGGCGGGGTTTCGAGCGCGATTCCTGGTCCCGGGTTCAGCGCAATCAGGTTGACCTTGGAACGCGTGCCGCGGATCAGCTCGACCAATTCCCGGGCGTTCGCCCGAGAATCGTTGACCTGGTTTAACAGCACATACTCAAAGGTGAGGCGCTCCCGGTTCCGCAGAGGGAACTCTCGCGCCGCCGTCATCAACTTCTCCAGATTCCACTTGCGATTAATGGGCATGATCTGGCTGCGCAACGGATCATTCGGCGCGTTCAGCGAAATTGCCAGCTTGGGACGTATTCGTTCGCGGCCTAAATCGTAAATACGGGGCACGATTCCAACCGTTGAAACCGTCATGCGGGACTCCGTCAACCCTACTCCCTCCACCAGCAGGCACACGGCTTTCACAAAATTGTCATAGTTCAGGAATGGTTCTCCCATACCCATGAAGACGAGATTGACGCGCTCGAGAGGAAGTGAGACGTGGCGGTCCCGCAAGACCGCACAAATCTGACCGACAATCTCTCCCGCGGTCAGATTCCGTTTTATGCCGAGCAGGGCTGTCAAACAGAATTGGCAGTCGAGGGCACACCCAACCTGGCTGGAGACGCAGATGGTTGCACCGATCGGCTTCCTTCGCTCGCTTTCCTGCTCCCTCCCCGCTTCGCTGCCGTCTCCGGCTTCCCCCCCGTCTCCGTGCGGCATCCAAACAGTTTCTACGCTTTCGCCGTCAGCCAAGCCAATCAAGTATCGTAAGGTTCCATCGTGGGAAGTGAATTTGGTTGTAATTTTCGGCAGCCCTAGCGAAAACCCTTGCTCGATCCACTGGCGAAACCCTCGAGGCAGATTCGAGATCTCTTCGGCAGAGTCCACGCTCTGTCGATAAATCGCCTCAAACAGCTGCCGTCCGCGATAGGCGGGTTGGCCGGCATCCTGGGCCACACGTGTAAGTTCCTGAAGTGAAAGGCCCAAAAGCGCCGTTTTCGGTTCTCCTGCCATGGTTTAGGGGGCAATTCCTGATGCCGTTGATTCTAGACGAACCAGCCAAAGACCGGGAAGTAAGCCTGGCTGCCTTCCCAACGGCTTTTGAACTAACACATTGGTAGGAAAGGATTAAGGATCTTAGCGGAAGCACCTCGCAATGTGTAACAATGGTAGGCATCGGGTAGGTCACTCGACTCTGAGCTTGACAGGTTAAGAAGAAAAAATGGTGGAAGAGATCCGCAATGTGCGGCGCCAGGTGCTGCCCCATGGCCTGACCGTGATCACCGAACAAATGCAGCACCTGCGTTCGGTTTCGATCGGCATCTGGGTCAAGACTGGGTCGAGAAACGAGGATCCGCAGTGGAACGGAATCTCCCATTTCGTCGAACACATGGTCTTCAAGGGCACGAAGCACCGTTCGGCCGAAGACATCGCCCGCCAGGTGGATTCGATCGGCGGGAACATGGACGCCTTCACCGCCAAGGAATGTATCTGCTTCAATGTGAAAGTGCTCGACGAGCATCTCCCGATCGCCATGGATGTGCTGAGCGACCTGGTGCTCAACCCGGTGTTCGACAGCCAGGACATTGCCCGGGAACGCGGCGTCATCCTCGAGGAAATCAAGATGGACGAGGACAGTCCCGATTACCTCGTCCATGAAATCTTCACCCAGAACTTCTGGAAGGATCATCCCTTAGGCAAGCCAATCTTAGGCACCAAAGATACGGTGAAGAGGTTCGAACGGGATCCGGTATTTGGTTTCTACCGCGAACGGTTTGCGCCCGGGAATCTGATCATCAGCGCGGCGGGAAATCTAAAGCACGCGAGCTTCGTCGAACTGGTCAACAAGCATTTTGAGCAGATGCCGTCGGTGAAGAACGGCTTTCATAGTCCAAAGCCGAAGATTGTGCCGCGCATTATCATGCGCAACAAGAAGGCTCTCGAGCAGGTGCAAATCTGCGTGGGTGTTCCTTCTCATCCCATTGCTCACGGCAGCCGGCATGCCTCCTACATCCTGAACACCCTGCTCGGGGGCGGCATGAGCTCGCGATTGTTCCAAAATATTCGCGAACGGCAAGGACTGGCCTATGCGATCTATAGCGATCTGAGTCCTTATCGGGATACAGGGTGTCTCTCGGTCTACGCCGGCACCTCCCGGGAGTCGGCCGGCAAGGTGGTGCAGTCGATTGTCTCTGAGTTTCGCAAGCTGAAGGCGGAACCGGTTCCCGACGAAGAGCTGCGGCGATCGAAGGACCAACTCAAGGGTAGCCTGATGCTATCGCTAGAATCATCGACCGCCCGCATGTCGAACCTGGCCCGGCAGGAAATGTATTTCGATCGTTTCTACGGCATGGATGAATTGCTGGAAAGGATTGAAAGCGTTACTACCGAGCAATTGCAGCAACTCGCCAACGAGTTCTTTCACACCGAATCGATCGCGGTCACCGTGCTCGGTAACCTGAACGGTCTGAAACTGAGCCGCGAACAGCTCACCTGCTGAAGGAACGCTTGCGCCCATCTCGAGGTTCTCGAGAAAAGCAACCACCCGCCTCAGAGCAAGTACGGAGGACTCACGCGGGCGCGAGACGCGACGAGTTCGTTCGATTCCAGCCGGATGGTTGGGTTGAAGGATGAGACTGACTTCTTTCCTTATCCCTGGGGAAAGACTTGAAGACAACCTGGTGCGAGGTCGAGGAAGCCTTCTTGTCTTGCCAACGAGATTCGATGAGCGTGCCCTCGAGAACGTAGTAGGCCTCATCCTGCAGCGTCTTACCCGGCCCGCGCACC
>DASPVG010000031.1:0-6820 GCA_035622455.1 Terriglobales bacterium | reverse complement strand
ATCCTCAGCGTTAAGCAAAGCCAAGCTCACGTCCGCCTGTACGCCGAGGCGACTCCGATAGAAAACGTTCATGTCCTCGATGGCAGCTTGCAGCTTTTGCGCGTGTTTACGATGTCCGCTGCTGTAATACGCGGGGACTTTCCCGCTTAGCGTGGATAACCCAAGCTCTTTAAGCCGCGCTACGAGATTCGGTTCCTCGGCGTGCGCCGAAAAGATGTTGGACGATAGCATCGCAGCCAATGTGAGCCAACGCAAAAGTCGCCAATTGCTCCACATGAAAGTAGTCCTATGTTAGTTCCTGATTAGAAGCGTTTTAGATTGTATATCCAAGGCGAAACATCCACTTACACTCAAATGTATGGTCCGCCGCCAGACTGCAAGAGGTTTGAAGTTGGCGAAGGCACAGTCCGCGTTCGGTGAATATCGATGCTGCCTTGCTTGATCCGGCCAAGAGTGGAAACAGATCGAGAGCGACGTCTCGCTTTGCCCCCGGTGGCGCGCGACTTGCTGAAAATTCTGGGTTATTCGGTGAGTCAGAATCTGTGGATGATGGAAAACTATTGAGCGGGGAAGGACTTTTAGTTATTCCGTGCCGGGCGGTAATGGTGCATCGGTGACGTTACTTTCCGGCATTTTGGGAGCGAGTTCTTGGCGACCCGCAAGCACAGATCCTGTCCAGTCGGCTAGTCCTGCTCGAATGACCTCGAAAACCGAAACACCGGTAAGCTGTGCGTAATTGGAGACCTTTTCGTACACGTCTTCGTCAACCAGGAGTGAAACTTTAATAACGCGGCGGGCAGACTTCATGGTCAGACGCTAGCACGGTTTTGCGAAAGGACAAAAGTAAATCGCAGTTGGGCGTTGTAAGTTATTGAAACTAAGGGCCATTTTTCGAGGTTCGTTTCGCGTGTTCAGCTCTAATTTCCGGCCGGTTTTACCGCACTGTAATCCCGGAATGCCGGCTGCAAATGGCGCGTAACACAACCCCATCTCTGCTTTCGGACCAGTCATCCACCTGCCTGCCTGTCTTCTAGAGACACACTCGGACGTTCTCGATCATTCACGGTGATGAGTTCATGATCCTTGAGCAGCGATACACCCATGACTCCTTCATGGTGTTGCGATCGGGAGGTCAGCGAGACGCTGGAACAACTCTTTCCCTCAGGTGAGGCGGGAACCTCAGCCGATCCTTGCAACCGCTAGTCCCGCGGATTGCGGAATCGGGAAAAGAAGTTTCACCACTGGCGGACTCGTCCCATGTCGACGTGCACGAAGTCAGAACTGCGATAGTAACCAACTCCGCCGCGATGCAGGTGCAGCGCGGCATCCCGCAGCTGCCAGGTCGCGATCCCGGGCACGCGGATGTCAATGGCTTCAGCCTGCATGTGCAGGCTATGGCGGGCCACGCCGGTATGCGCGCTACGCGCACGCAGGAATTCGTTGCTCCCGGGCGTGCGGTATCCACAGATCACGTCGATCTCGCCACCCGCATCGTGAACCGAGGCGGTCAGGTCGTAAAGAAGGTCGAACAGGCGGGGATCAAAATGCCGGACGTCTCCCGTGCGATGATCGCGCAGATAATGGTCGAGCTCGTCCAGGGCCGCGGGGATGTAAGTATCACCGCGACGGTAAACCACATCGAGTCGCTCGTGCGTATGTGTGTGGTAGAAACGCAGCCGGTACTCTGGGGCAGACTAAACGGCCAACCCCGTACTGGGCCCGAACGGTACTAGAACCAGAAGGACGGTGAACCCTAGGGCGCAGGTACGGAATCCTGATCTAA
Source organism: Terriglobales bacterium (assembly GCA_035622455.1). Classification (GTDB taxonomy): domain Bacteria; phylum Acidobacteriota; class Terriglobia; order Terriglobales; family Acidobacteriaceae; genus JAFAGX01. The sequence continues at coordinate 5,037 of DASPVG010000031.1, read as the reverse complement.
GGTTGCTTGTGCGCCATGTTGTCAGCCCTCGGCTTTGCCTCAGCAAGCGACAAAACCCCCGATCTGTTTAGTATAGAAGCGTCGGATTGCTCCCGCAGACGCCAACGTGACATCTTCCGTTGGAGACCCGCCGGGAGGTCGCCGAACGGGCTTTGTCTCTCCTGAATCTCGCCTCCTTTCGGACCTCTAGGCTACTCCGGGTGGTTGTGAAGAGGCGCGGACAAGTAAATCTTGCTTGCCCTCCGGCAATTCCTACCAGGTGGAAATCCCTTGCTGGACAAGTCTTTTCAGCGAGTTACGATTGGCAAATCGGATGCAAAGTAACACCCCAGACGAAGTGGCGCGCAACGGGGCGTTCTAGAGAATAACTTCGGCCAGAGGTTTTCTTGAACGCCCCTTGCATTTTCCCCCAGCCCAAGAGTTCTTCCCGCAATCGGCCCTGTTCAGGCCAAGATCAGCCTCTCCTCGATGTCCAGTCCGGCCCCACGCAACAGTCCTGCGATCACAGGCTCTTTAAAGCGGGAGGCATCGAACTCGACACGCACGATCCGCTCGGTTTCGTTAAACGTGACTCGGCGAACCCCGTAGACTTCGCGCATCGAGTCGATGGCGCGGAGCTCCGGCTCTCCCGGCGGCCGGGCATACCGGTACGCGACTTCCAGCTGTGTCATTGCCAACCTCGATAGTAAGGATTTGTTGCTAAAAGAGTTGCATGTGCATCGCAAGTTGTGACCAAGCAATCATATATTACAAAGGGTCGAGGCAGGACCGAGGGCTCCAGCTTGGGGTTGGGAAGACGAAGCTGGCGGGGATGGCGAACCGCTGCCTTTCCGCGACGGTCCCTTCTAGTGACTTCGGTTTCCATTCAGAGAGCATCAGCTCGGCTATGATCAGTGAGTTACAAGGATTCCACTGGGTTGGAACTTCCGTACGATATGGATCGTCGAGGAGGGGAAATTTTGGGGAGGAGTTTTTCTTGCCTCTGGGGCCGCCCGAACCGGTTAGCCCGTCTCTCGAGCGGGTTGGCAAAAAAACTTGTCGGTTTTGGGCACCCTTCGGTCAGCCAAGGTGAAGTCAGCTAGCATAGCCACCGATCCGGTTTTAGGTAAGCGTATCGGCCTCGACGCGCAGCCAGCCGAGCGGGTGGTGGAGGAAGGCACCGGTTGCAAAAACTAACGGAGGAAAAATCGTCGTCGGGCTACATTTGCCCAATGTGCGCTGAGGTTCGAGAAATTAAGCCTGGTCCGTGCCCAAGCTGCGGAATGGCCCTCGAGCCGGAACTAAAGTTGCCGGCTTCGCGAACCGAGTATACCTGCCCCATGCACCCCGAAGTTGTCCAACTCCGTCCGGGGTCCTGCCCGATCTGCGGCATGACGCTTGAGCCACGGGGCGTGCCCGCCTTTGAGGAACAGAATTCCGAACTGCGCGACATGACCAAGCGCTACTGGATCAGCTTCGCCTTGACCATTCCGCTTTTGGCGATCGCCATGGAGGACATGTGGCCGGGTGGGGCGCTGCGGCATTCCTTGTCCGCGGGATGGCTGGCCTGGCTTGAATTGGCGCTGGCTACCCCGGTTGTGCTCTGGGGTGGATGGCCCTTCTTCGAGCGCGGATGGGCCTCCATCGTAAATCGTTCCACGAACATGTTCACCCTCATCGCCATGGGTACGGGCGTGGCTTACCTTTACAGCCTGATCGTGACGGTGGTGCCCGGATTTTTTCCCGCGTCGTCGGGGGACATGAGCGGCTCACGGCCAGTCTACTTTGAAGCCGCGGCCGCGATCGTCACCCTGGTGCTTCTCGGACAAGTCTTAGAGCTGCGGGCGCGCAGCCGCACCGGCGCTGCCATCCGTGGCCTGCTCGACCTCAGTCCGAGAACGGCGCACGTCTTGCGAAACGGCAACGAGGAGGATGTTTTTCTGGAGCGAGTGAAAGCGGGAGATCGACTGCGGGTGCGTCCCGGAGAAAAGGTTCCGGTCGACGGAGTCGTGCTTGAGGGTGAAAGTGCGGTGGACGAGTCGATGATCACCGGAGAGTCGATCGCAGTGGAGAAGTCGGCAGGAAGCCGGGTGATTGGCGCGACCGTGAACCGGACCGGATCGTTCGTGATGCGGGCCGAACATGTGGGCAACGAAACCGTCTTGGCGCAGATCGTCCGGATGGTGAGTCAAGCGCAGCGAAGCCGAGCTCCCATTCAGCGCTTGGCAGACCGTGTAGCGGCCTGGTTCGTTCCCGCTGTCCTTGCGGTTGCAGCCTTGACTTTTCTTGCCTGGGGCTTGTTCGGGCCTCAGCCCCGACTCGCTTACGCCGTGGTCAACGCGGTGGCTGTGCTGATCATCGCCTGTCCCTGTGCGCTGGGGCTGGCCACCCCGATGGCAATCATGGTCAGCACCGGACGCGGAGCTCAGGCCGGCGTGCTGATTCGCAATGCGGAGGCTCTCGAGAGCCTCGAAAAGGTGGACACGCTGGTGCTCGATAAGACCGGCACACTGACGGAAGGAAAACCGAGCGTCGAATCGGTCGTGCCGCTATCGAATTTCAGTGATGTCGAACTGATCTGCCTGGTGGCGAGTCTGGAGCAGAAGAGCGAACATCCACTCGGTTCGGCCATCGTTGCCGCAGCCAAGGCTAATCACATTTCCTTGCGGGAAGCTTCGAAATTTCAATCTCGCACCGGACTGGGTGTCAGTGGCAAGGTAGGCGGCAAAACCGTACTCGCCGGCAACGAAAAGTTTGTGAACGAACTGGAGATGCGAAGCGCCTTATTCGGACGTCAAATCGATGAGCTCCATCGCAAGGGGCAAACCATCGTTTTCGTCGCCGTGGACGGCCAGCCGGCCGGGCTGATCGGCATTATCGACCCGATCAAGGAATCCGCCCCGCAGGCAGTGCGGGACCTCAAAGCATCGGGGCTGCACATTTTCATGCTTACCGGAGACATTCGCAGCGCTGCCGAGGCGGTCAGTCGAAAACTAGGGATCGACGACTTCGAGGCACAAGTGCTGCCCGACCAGAAGGCGGAGGTTGTGAAACAACTCCAGAGCCAAGGCCGAATCGTGGCCGTAGCCGGCGATGGAATCAACGATGCGCCAGCTCTCGCTCAAGCCGATGTCGGTATCGCCATGGGAACGGGCACGGACATTGCGATGGAAAGCGGCAGCATCACCTTGGTGAAGGGAGATCTAACCGGCATTGTTCGCGCTCGCCGGCTCAGCCAAGCCACCATGCGCATCATTCGAGAGAACCTTTTCTTTGCTTTCTTTTATAACCTGATGGGAGTACCCATTGCGGCCGGCTTGCTCTATCCGCTGTTCGGATGGCTCCTCAGTCCGATTCTGGCGGCGGCGGCGATGAGCTTTAGCTCTATTTCGGTGATCGCTAATTCGCTGCGCTTGCGGACGGTGAAACTTTGACCGCGGCTTCGGGTTCGATCAGATTGTAACCATGCCTTCGAGTTCAGGATTCGCCCGCCGCAGCTCGTGCGAAACCGGCTTGGGCAGAAAGAGGCGCTCCGCCTTGGCGCGGTTCAAAAGGGGTAACCGTTTCAATTCCATGCAGGAAAATCGAGCGGAAATCTGCGATTCGCTTTGTGCCCCTTGGTATACTTTTCCTATCGCGAAAAGCTGCAGCAGGGCATGGCGGGAGCAGCTCGGGGCATATGGGTTGTGCAGTGCGGTGTTCGGCACTCAGCATCTCACTCCGGGCGGCACCCGCGGAGCGCGTTCGATCGAAGAGCGTTGTTCATTCGTATAGGATTTTGGAGCGGCTATGACTGAAGACATTGAGCAAATTCCTGAGGTCCAAAGCGAAACGTCGGGAGGAGCCGGAAAATGGATTCTGCTCTTGCTGGCGGTGATGTACGTTGCTGGCTCGCTGTACTTCCTCTTCCAACTGCGAGCGCGCCTCGACGATTTGGGGAAGGCACAAGCCGCCAGCAGCAAGGACATTGCCGACCTTAGCCAACGCATGCAGTCTGCCGAAGCCGACGCCGAGGCTTTGGCAAAACAGCTCGGTCTCACCAAGAAGGAACTAGCCCAACGCTCTGAGCAGCTGCAACGCGAGCAGCGCGAGGAGCGGGCTGCGGAGCAACGTCAAGCTGCCGAGGAGCAGCAGCAAATCGGTCAGGTGAATGGCGACCTGGCGAACGTGAAAAGCGACGTCGGGGGGGTCAAGACCGATGTGGCCTCGACCAAAACTGACCTGGCCGCCACGAACGCAAGACTGCAAAGCACCATCGGCGACTTGGGGGTGCAGAGCGGTCTGATTGCCAGGACGCGGGACGACCTCGAGGTCCTGAAGCATAAGGGTGACCGCAACTATTATGAATTCACCCTGCAAAAGGGAGGCCATCCGCAGGCGGTTTCGACCGTCAGTCTGCAGCTGAAGAAAACCGATCCCAAGCGAGGCAAGTTCACTCTGAACGTAACCGCCGACGATAAAACCATCGAGAAGAAGGATCGAAACGTAAGCGAACCGATCCAGTTCTATACCGGCCGCGACCACCTGCTTTATGAGTTGGTGGTCTGGACGGTAAGCAAGAAGGATGCTACGGGCTACCTGAGCACACCCAAGAATGCGCCGGTCCCGGTGACCCCTAGCCGTTAGTACAATTCCGACCCAGCAGGCAACAAGAGACAGCTATTTCCGCTGTTCCACCTCGCCGCTTCTTTTCCACCAATTCCTTGAGATGCAGTGGCTGCACGGTTGCCGAGACCTATGCTGGTGCTCCGGTTCCCCTAACGAACGGTTGGCAAGGAACCTGTTCTACTTGGTAAGCACCAGAGGCGCTGGTTGATCGTAGGGTTGAATGATCACCTTCAACGCCTTTCGGCTGGCAAACGCCTCTGGCGTCACCGGAAAGCTGACGATGATGGTGCCTTGAATCTGAGCGCCGGTTTCGATTTTGGCCTCGCGTTCGAGAGGTTGAATCGCATATTGCTTGAGCGCCGGGAAGGCCTGGTAGTAGCGGTCAAAATCCGAAGGCGAACCAGCATCGTCGGAAAACGTGCCACTGGCGGTCTCAAGCTCAGCTTTGAT
>DASPVG010000030.1:0-6894 GCA_035622455.1 Terriglobales bacterium | reverse complement strand
TATGGCGAGATCACCCTCGATCGGGGTGCGGTGGTCGAACAGAATTTCCCGGATTATGAAGTGGTGCGCCTCGCCCAGTGCCCCGAGATCGAGGTACACATCCACGAAAGCGATGCGCCGCTCGGTGGAGCCGGGGAACCTGGAGTACCGCCGGTTGCCCCGGCGCTAACCAATGCCATCTTCGCGGCAGCCGGCGTTCGCATCCGGGAATTGCCGGTCATGAACCACGCCCTCAGGAAAGCAGCGCGCAGCGGGTAAGACCGGATCGCGCGCAACTGCCCTGGGGATTTTTCAGGAAGATCGACTAGGCACTTGCGGCGCCGACGGCGCGAGTTAAACGAAGGGTGCGATGAGAGTGCTGCCGAAGCAGGTACGACTGGCCCAGCTCTCTATCGAAGATCCGCCATCACTTGCTCGAGCACTTCCCTTCCTGGGCGTACCACGGACTGCGGCAGCGTGGCGAGAGGTTCCTCGGTTACGTTCAGGACATCCATGAACGTCGGGGCGTTGGGGTTGACGTAAAAGACGCCTGTCAACACCTCGTTCTTTTCTCGCGCCTCATGCAAGCGCGTGATTGCCCGAATGCGGTCTGTGGGGTCGTAATCTTCCTCGATCTTGTGCAACTGCAGGCGGGAGCCGTCGTGCATGGTGACCTGAACCGTGTCCCCGGCATCATAGTCCACGTCGATTTCCTCGAATGCCGCGATAAAGTTAATATCCTGCAGGGGTTCTTCGTGATCCTTCATATACTTATAGGATTTTGTGGAGCCTTCGTGATCGTTGAAGGTCACACAGGGCGATACCACGTCGAGCATGACCGTGCCGCGATGGGCAATGGCGGCCTTGAGCATGCTGTGCAGTTGTTTCTTATCTCCGGAAAACGAGCGTCCCACAAAGGTGGCGCCCAATTCGATCGCCATGGCACAGGTGTCGATGGGGGGCAGCTCATTGATGACGCCGGTTTTCAACTTGGATCCGAGATCGGCTGTGGCGGAGAATTGTCCTTTGGTCAGTCCGTATACCCCGTTGTCTTCGATGATGTAGATGACGGGCAGATTTCGTCGCATGAGATGAACGAACTGCCCGATGCCAATCGAAGCCGTGTCGCCGTCGCCGCTCACCCCCAATGCGATCAGCTTGTGATTGGCCAGCACTGCACCGGTAGTGACCGACGGCATACGGCCGTGCACCGCGTTGAAGCTGTGAGACCGGCGCATGAAATAGGCAGGGCTCTTCGAGGAACAGCCGATCCCGCTCGGCTTGATCACCCGCTCCGGCGGTATGCCCATTTCGAACATGGCATCGATAATGCGCTCCGAGATGGCATTGTGACCGCACCCGGCGCACAGAGTAGTCTTGCCGCCGCGGTAGTCCAGCACGGTCAAGCCTATGCGATTGATCTTTGGTTGTGGTGCACCGGTTGGTGTGGTGGACATTCTACTTCCCCTCCATGCTCGTGAGCTCATCGGTGACCGAGCGCGCATCGAGCGGCAGCCCGTGAACATGCGCGATGCTGCGCAGGCGGGTGACCAGCTCCGGCTTGAAATCGAGCTTCAGCAGACTCAGCATCTGGGCATCGCGGTTCTGCTCCACAACGTAAATCCGCTCATGCTGCGCGATGAAGTCGTGCACTTCCCGGGTGAAGGGGTAGGCGCGGATGCGCAGATAATCGGTTTCGATACCGTACTCGTTGCGCAGCTGATCGCGGGCCTCGACGATCCCCCAGTGGGACGTACCGTAGGCAATGATCCCGATCTTCGTCTTGCCGGTCGAAATGACCTCTGGCCGGGGCACAAAGGAGCGCGCGGTCTCAAATTTCTTGTTGATGCGCTCCATGTTTCGCTCGTAGTCGTCGGGACGCTCGCTATATTGCGACTTCTCGTTGTGACCGCTGCCGCGAGCGAAGTATGCCGCCGCGGGATGATCCGTACCCGGCAGGGTGCGGTAGCCAATGCCATCGCCGTCCACGTCCTTGTAGCGCTCGAAACTTCCCAGACGGTCGAGATCTTCCTTCGAAAGAATCTTGCCCCGCTTGATCGGTGTGCTCGGATATTCGAACGGATCCGACATCCAGTTGTTCATGCCCAGATCAAGATCCGACATCACAAACACCAGAGTCTGGAAATGCTCGGCCAGGTTGAATGCGTCCTGGGCCATGCTGAAACATTCCCCCACCGAACTCGGAATCAGCATGATGTGTTTGGTATCGCCGTGCGAAAGAAAGGCGGTCGAGAGGATGTCTCCCTGCGAGGTGCGCGTCGGCAAGCCGGTGGAGGGCCCCACGCGTTGGATATCCCAGACTACTCCCGGCACCTCGGCATAATAGGAAAGGCCGGCGAACTCTGCCATCAGCGAAATCCCCGGTCCGGCGGTGGCTGTCATGGCCCGCGCCCCGGCCCAGCCCGCCCCGAGGACCATGCCGATCGCGGCCAGCTCGTCTTCGGCCTGCACAATGGCAAACGAGGCCTTGCCGTCGGAGGTGATCCGGTACTGCTTCATATACTCGATCAAGCTTTCCACCAGGGATGAGGAGGGCGTAATCGGATACCAGGTCACGACCGTCACCCCGGCGAACATCGAGCCGAGCGCAGCCGCGGAGTTGCCGTCGATGATGATCTTGCCCTTGGTTTTGTCCATCCGCTGGATGAAATAAGGATCCTGTTTGCGGAGACTCGCGGCGGCGTAATCGAAACCGGCTTTGGCGGCAGCGAGGTTGAGATTCGCTGCCTTTACTTTGCTCGCGAACTGCTTGCGAATGGCGACCTCCACTTCAGCGAGATCGATCTCGAGCAATTTGGCGACCACCCCCACGTAACCCATGTTCTTGACCAGCTTGCGCAGTTTGGCCTCGGGGCACACGGCGGCCACCAGTTTGTCGAAGGGAACAGAATAAAAGGTCAGGTCGGAGCGCAGCTTGCCGAGGTTCAGCGGCTCGTCGTACAACACCGCCGCCCCCGGAGCGAGCGCCTTGACATCCTCCTCCGCCGTTTCCGAGTTCATGGCTACCAGGAAATCAATCTCCTTTTTGCGGGCGATGTAAGCATCCGTATTGGCGCGAATTGTGTACCAGGTGGGTAGACCGGCGATATTCGAAGGAAACAGATTCTTCCCCGAAACCGGTACCCCCATCTGAAAAATGCTGCGCAGGAGCACGGTATTCGAGCTCTGCGAACCGGAACCATTGACCGTCGCCACTTGAATGCTCAGATCGTTAACCACACGCTTCCGCTCGGTCTTCCGGGAGGCTTCGCGGAGCGCTACATCTGTCGAGGCCATTTCTTCGATCCTTCCTTTGCTGGGAGCACCATCCCGCTCGGGTTCTCTGGAGTGTCAGGCGTATCTTGATTATACGGCACAGACGCGGGGCCAACGGGCGCAGGTCGGAAATTCCGTTACCAGCGTACCTGCTTCGTACCCGGTTCTCAGGGAGCTTGGATCCGAAAGAACTGCGCCATGTTGCGGAATTTATTATATCGTGAGGCGATCAATTCCGGGAGCGGAACTTTTTCGAGCTCGGCCAGGTGTTTCGTCAACGCGGCATCCAGCAACTGCGCCGCCCGATCCGGGTCGGTGTGGGCCCCACCCGCGGGTTCCTCGATGATCGCATCGACGCAGCCCAGCTGGGAAAGATCCTGGGCGGTAATGCGCAGGGCCTGCGCCGCCAGCTCTTTTTTGGAGGTATCGCGCCACATAATCGAGGCGCAGCCCTCGGGGGAAATCACCGAGTAGACCGCGTTCTCCATCATCAGCACGCGGTCCGCGACCGCAATGGCCAGCGCGCCACCGCTTCCTCCTTCTCCGGTTATTGCGGTGACAATGGGTACTTGCAATCGCACCATCTCGCGCAGGTTGCGCGCGATGGCTTCCGCCTGGCCTCGCTCCTCGGCACCGAGTCCGGGGTTGGCCCCGGTGACATCCACCAGCGTGATCAGCGGGCGAGAGAACTTCTCCGCCATTTTCATGGCGCGCAAGGCCTTGCGATAGCCTTCGGGATTCGGCAGTCCGAAATTGCGGTACATGCGCTGCTTGGTGTCCCGCCCCTTTTCCGTGCCGAGCAGCATGACTTCCTGCCCGTGGAAACGGGCCATTCCGCAGACCAGGGCGGGATCGTCTCCGAATCCCCGGTCCCCGTGAATTTCACTCCAGTCGGTGAATACACGCTCGATGTAGTCGAGGGTGTGCGGACGCTGGGGATGACGGGCCAGTTCGGCTTTGCTCCAGGCATCGAAGTTGACCGTGACTTCGGTGCGCAGGGCATGAATTCGTGCCTGCAACTCCTGAATCTGGCGGCGGGCGGATTCATTTTGTCCGGGCAGCGCCTCCAGTCGGGCCAGCTGCTCCTCGATCTTTTCCAGCTCTTGTTGCGATTTCAGTTGCGACTCCATCCGACGGGCACCACCGTTGGTCGAAGCCCATCGGGCCTCCACCATCGACAACAGTAACTCGGCTCCATCGAGCGATAGGGGAGCCCCAGCGACGCCAGGAGGCGCGGCTGCCTTCCCCCGGAATCCCCTTTGACCAGGTCTCATGCGTTGCCGATCTTAGTCGATGACACGAACCGCACCCCGACCGCACAGCTCCTCGACCCGAGCCAGAAAACTGCGGTCTGGTAGCACATTATAGCCTTCCGCCTCCATCACCACCATGAAATCACCCTCCTGTTCCACGTCGAACAGTACCTTGGTCTCGCCTCTCGAGCGGGAAAACAGCGCATGCAGATCATCGACCGTCGAGAGATCCGCCTTGGCCGCAGGGATGCGAATGCGCAACGAGCGTGGCAGCGGTACTTTCGCCTCGGAGAGGGCAAGGATGTCATTGACCGTGAGCTTCGGATTCACTCCTTCCTCGATCCGCAGTCCCCCGCGCACCAGAACCGGGACATCCAGCTTCACTCTCTCCTCGAGCTTGCGATACGCCTCGGGAAAGACGATCATTTCGACCGAACCCTGGCGGTCTTCGAGCACGCCCTGGGCGTAGAATTCTCCCTTTCTGGATTTGAGCACCCGCAGATTTCGGATCAGGCCGGCGGTGGTAAGGGTTTCCTCTTTTCCCGTGGAGACCTTGATGGCGGCGATCTCGGTGGTGGTGAGCGCCCGCAAGTCTTCGAGCTTCTCGCGATATTTCTCGAGGGGATGCCCGGTGATGAAAAAGCCCAGAACCTCCTTCTCGGCGCTGAGGCGTGTGTGCTCGTCCCATTCCGGAATGGCGGGCAGAGCGTCATTGTGCCCGCCGCCCTGAGAGTCCTCTTGAAAAACTCCGAACAGCCCGTGCTGGCCAAGCTGAGCGTCACGTTGCGCTTTTTCGCCGCGCTCCACCGCCTTGTCGAGCACGGCCATCAGCTGGGCCCGGTGGCCGAGCGAATCCATGGCGCCGCTCTTGATCAGGGATTCGAGCACCCGCCGGTTCAACACCCGCAGATCGACTTTCTCGCAGAATTCGTAAATCGAGCGATAGGTTCCCCGCTCCGCGCGCCCGTCGAGGATCGATTCGATGGCGTTCGGTCCGACGTTTTTGACCGCGGCCAGACCAAAACGAATCGCCTGGCCATGGGGTGTGAAATTGGCATCGCTCACATGGAGATCCGGCGGCTCCACCGCAATCCCCATTTCGCGGCATTCGTTGATGTACTTCACCACATCATCGGTACTGCTGGTCACCGAGGTCAGCAGCGCCGCCATGAATTCCACCGGATAATGGGTCTTCAGATACGCCGTGTGATAGGCCAGGAGCGCGTAGGCTGCGGAATGCGATTTGTTAAACCCGTAGCCGGCAAACTGCGCCATGAGATCGAAAATCTTCTCAATCTTTTTCGGCGGATAACCACGCTGGACCGCGCCTTCGACGAAACGCTCCCGCTGCTGTGCCATCTCCTCGGGCTTCTTCTTGCCCATGGCCCGACGCAATAAATCGGCTTCGCCCAGGGAATATCCTGCCAGGCGGTTGGCGATCTGCATCACCTGCTCCTGGTACACGATGACCCCAAGGGTTTCTTCCAAAACCTCCTTCAACTCGGGCAGCTCGTATTCCACCTTCTTGCGGCCGTGCTTGCGATCGATGAAGTCGTCGATCATTCCCCCCTGGATCGGCCCCGGACGATACAGGGCGTTCAGCGCCGTCAGATCGCCGATCGTGCTCGGCTGGTAGCGCCGCAACACGTCGCGCATGCCGTGCGATTCAAACTGGAACACCCCCGAAGTCAGTCCGCTGTGGAACACCCGTTGGTAGGTCTGTTCATCGCTTAAGGGAATGTCGTCCAGTCGAATCTGTTGGCCCTGGGTCTGCGCAATCAGCTTGAGGGTTTCATCGAGCAGGGTGAGGGTGGTGAGCCCGAGAAAATCCATCTTCAACAGACCCAACTTCTCGATGGCCACCATGTCGAAGGCGGTGACGATTTCGTCATTTTTCGTGCGATGCAGGGGGACCAGATCGATCAGCGGCCGGGGGGAAATCACGACTCCCGCGGCATGCATGCCGGCGTTGCGCACCAGGCCTTCCAGCTTGCGCGCGGTATCGAGAAGCTGACGCACCTGGCTATCGCTTTCGTAGACCTGCTCGAGCGCAGGCGATTCCTGAAGGGCTGCGTCGAGCGTGATATTCAGCTGGTTGGGCACCATCTTGGCGATGCGGTCCACATCGCTATAGGGGATATCCATAGCCCGGCCTACGTCCTTAATCGCCGCCTTGGCCGCCATGGTGCCAAAGGTGATGATCTGGGCCACGTTGTCCCGGCCATACTTGCGAGTCACATAATCGATGACTTCCCCGCGACGATTCATGCAGAAATCGATGTCGATATCGGGCATCGAAATGCGCTCCGGGTTGAGGAAGCGTTCAAACAGCAACTCGTGTTGCAGGGGATCGAGATCGGTGATGCCGAGCGCGTAGGAGACGAGC
>DASPVG010000029.1:0-22284 GCA_035622455.1 Terriglobales bacterium | reverse complement strand
GTCTGTGTAGTTTTCTATGATGCCCGGCCGAATGTGCATGGACTCCACTGTTCACCATTTCAGCCGCGGCTCATATTCGAATTTAGGCGTCGGAGTTCCAGCATATCAGCCACCTAGAGATGTGGCAGCGGGTTAGGTGCGCTGAGGTTTACCCAAAGTAAGGCCGGCCGCTGGTCCGAGGTGGGGGGTTGAGCGAAACGGCTGGGCCGAGCCTTACGTTCTGGGATATGTCGCGCGGCCTTACTTGGGCATGATCAGTGAGCGCTGCTGAGCGCTGCTGCTTGACACTCACACTCGCGGTAATGTTCGCTTTCCCCCATCAGGCCCTGCAGTTCGCCTTTGAAGCCGCGGCTTGTCCCGGAGGACAACATGCGCAATTTGCTTTGCTTCGTCGCGCTGGCATTATCCCTCCACTGTCGGAGCTACCGCCGGTCAGCACCAAATCTCTTTGAAGAAGAGCGGTTTCAAACCTTGGGAGCGAAGGATTACCGTCTCAACCGGCCAGATCAAAGTGAATACGGCGTTAGAGCCGGAGTCGAAATAGCAGTCTGGAGGATCCCGCGTTTGCACAGTCTGCTTGCCTTCGTGCGAAGGCAGGGTCGAAACCCCATCTCTCATTGCCAGCCCCCGCCAAGAGCTTGGTAGAGCTCGACCATGGCAATCAGCTCATTGGCCTGCGCTTGGGCCAATCCTAGCTCAGCAGAGAACGAATTCGTCTCGTTGGTCAGCACTTCCAGGTAGTCCGTGGTCCCAGCGTCGAAGCGGGTATGCGACAGGTGGGCCGCGTCTCGGGCTGATTCCACCAGATGTTCCTGCTCCACTCTCAGCTCTCGATTCTTGCGATATGCGACTAGCGCATTCGCAACATCTCGGAAAGCACCTTGGATTGTCTCCTGATAGGTCAGGATCATCTGTTCATGCTGGGCTTCGGCAAGGCGTAGGTTGGACTTAAGTCTCCCGCCTTCGAAGATTGGTTGGGTGAAAGACCCGGCCAGGTTCCATAAACCGGCCGGACCGGTGAAGAGACTCGTGAGCGCCGGACTCTCGAAGCCCGCCGTCCCAGTTAGCGAGATTTGCGGGAAGTAGGCTGCCCGCGCCACACCGATCTGTGCGTTGGCCGCAATCAAGTTCTCCTCCGCCTCCCGGATGTCCGGCCGTCGCTCCAGCAAAGATGACGGGATGCCAGCGGGAACGTCCGGAGCATGGGGTTGTTCGGTCAGTTTCAGCCCGCGCGGAATATCGCCAGGGTTGTTTCCCAGCAGGATGCTGATGGCGTTCTCTTCTTGAGCAATCTGCCGCTCGAAGTCAGGGACATCGGTGGCGGCGGTGTATACCAACTGCTCGGATTGCCGCACATCTAAAAGCGAGTTGATTCCGTGCTGCTCGAGAGCCTGCGTCATTTCGAGGGATTCGCGGCGCGAACTCAACGTACGCTTCGAAATCTCCAATTCGAGATCAAATTGCCGTAGTTCAAAGTAGGAGGTCGCGAGGTTGGCAACGAGAGTCGCCATGACCGCCTTTTGAGCCCACTCATTGGCTAGCAGACTGGCCCGCGCCGCCTCCGTCGCACGACGGTACTTTCCCCAAAAGTCCAGATTCCAAGCCGCGGATGCGGCGAGTTCGCCCTGGGTAACCTCATAAGCAGGAATTGGCCCGATCTTGGGGCTCTGCTGACTGCTAATGTTGCCGCCCGCGCTTAAGGAAGGAAACTGATCGGCACGGGTAATCCCAAGTTGCGCCTGGGCTTCGACCACTCGAGCCGCAGCGATGCGCACATCGTAGTTATTCCTGAGGGCCGTGCGAATCAGTCCCTGGAGTTTAGGATCCTCGAAAACTTCCCACCACTTCTCATCACCGAACGATTCCTTCTCGGACACGATTCCGGGCGGTTTCGGTTTGGTTGGCTCGGATTGGGCATCGGTGGCAGGCGGAGAACCGGCGGTCGCACCGCGATACGTGGCCGGAACATCGACAGTCGGCCGTTTGTAGTTCGGTCCTACCGCGCAACCGATAAGCCCGGTGACGGCCAGCAGAAGGACAGGAGAGAAAGAAAGACGCCTCAGACTCTGATTCATGTGATTAATCTCCAATTCCTTGCTGGGGCGTTAACGCTGGGCTGGGTGACGGCACAGGTTCGCGGCTCGAGCGCAGGAAAGGCACCCGATCGAGCACCTTCTCCTGGAATTCCTCCAGATAGAGGTAGATCACCGGCGTCACAAATAAGGTGATGAACTGTGAAACGATCAAGCCGCCAACCACCACAAGACCTAAGGGCCGGCGCGAAGACCCATCGGCGCCGTAGCCGAGGGCAATGGGAAGCGCGCCCAGCAGAGCGGCTGCGGTCGTCATCATGATTGGCCGGAAACGCTCCATGCTAGCGTCGTGAATCGCCTGATCGTCGGCAATTCCCTGCCGAACCCGCTCCTCGGCAAAGTCGACGATCATGATTCCGTTTTTCTTCACGATGCCCATCAACATGAACATGCCAATGTAGGCGTAGAGGGAAGCTTCTGCGCCAAATAGCCAGAGCGTCAGCAACCCGCCAAGCAGCGCTACGGGCAACGAAGAAAGCACAGTGATGGGGTGCAGATAGCTCTCATAGAGAATCGCCAAGATCACGTACATGACGAACACCGCGACCAGCATGAGGACGGCCAGGTCGGAAACCGTGTTCTGAAAAACCAGAGCCTCACCTTGCAGGGATCCCTGAATGTCGCCGGGGAGAATCTGCTTCGCAGCCTGCTGCACGAACTGAGTCGCCGGGCCAATGGCATATCCGGGTTTCAAGTTGAAGAACATGGTCACGCTGGTGAATTGATTGATGTGGTTGACCGCTTGCGGTCCGATCACCGGATGCGAACTGGTTACGGCGTTGAGGGGAACCATGCGTTGGCCGTCGTCGCTCTTGATGTAGAGTTTGCTCAAGTCTTCGGGAGCGGAACGTTGATTATCGGCGACCTCCAGAATCACCTGGTATTGATCCGTCGCCTTCTTAATGAGGTAGCTGTAGTTCTGGGAATAGGCGTCGTGCAAAAGAGTCAGAATACGGGCCTCCGACACGCCGTAAAGCTTCGCCTGATCGCGGAGAATATCGACCTGTAGATTGGGCGTGTGGTTGTAGAGGTCGGAATTCACAAAAAGGAATCCGGGATACTCATACATCTTCGCCATCATCTTCCCGGCGGCTGCGTACACTTCGTTGGGATCAATGCCGGAAAGAGCAAAGGCAAATTGGCCCTGCGCGTTAGCCGTTGCGCCGGTGCTGATTTCCAGTGCCGGATTCGGTTGCAGGAAAGCCACGACACCGGGAACGGTGCCGGCGATTCCGCCCATCAACTGCCCTGCCACTTGATCGATCGGGAGACGTTGCTTGGGATCCTTTAAGAAGGCGATCAGGAATGCCTGATTCGAGCCCAAAAAGCTCGCGTTCCCACTCATCGTGAAGGTGCTGCGCACGGCGGGATTCGCCTTCATGATTTTTTCCGCCTGGGTCTGATACGCGCGCATTTGGTCGGGCGAGGTTCCCTCTTGCGCCACCAGGACGCCACGAATGAACGAACTATCCCCGACGGGAAGAAACGCCTTGGGCACAACATAAAACAGGTAGGCCGTGCCTGCCAGACAGACAGCCCAGGTTACGGCGGAAATCCAGCGGTTGCGCAGAAAGAACCAGAGGTAGCGTCCATACACATCGAGCACTCGCCGTTCGAAGGCACCGAAGACCCGCTCCATCCATGTTTTCTTCGTTCCCTTTCCACGATTGCTCAGCAGTCTCGAGGTCATCAACGGCGTAAGCGTGAGCGAGACAATTCCGCTCGCCAGAATTGAGATGACGATGGTGATCGAGAATTCGCGGAAGATCCGCCCCATCAGGCCGCTCATCAACACCAGCGGGATGAACACCGCGGCCAGGGAGAGCGTCATGGCCAAAATGGTGAAGCTGATCTCTTTGGCCGACTCGAGAGACGCTTCGAAGGCGCTCCTGCCTTCTTCCATCAATCGCACGGTGTTTTCCAGAAAGACGATGGCATCGTCGACCAGGAAGCCGATGGCCAGAGTGAGTGCCATCAGCGACAGATTGTCCAGACTGTAGCCAAGGATTTTCATGGCGATGAAGGTCAAAAGCAACGAAAGGGGCAGGGCAACGGCCGGTATCAGTGTGTCGGTCGCCCGTCCCAGGAAGATGAAGATCACCATCACCACCAGTGCGAAGGCGATATAGAGCGTGGTTTGAACGTCTTTGATTCCACCGACAATGGTCAGCGAACGGTCGTAGGCGGGGACGATCAGAACAGAACTCGGAAGCTGCGATTGTATGGTGGGCAGCAGGTCGCGAACCGACTGCGCGACTTCGACTGCATTTACACCGGCACGACGAAATACGCCCACCACGACGGTGGCGCCGGGCTGTGGGTAGCCCCGCACCCAGAAGCGCATGTCAATGCGTTCGTCCTGCACGGTGTCCCTGGCTGACGCGACATCTTTCAAATAAACCGGTGCGCCGTTCGTTTGGCCGACGATAAGGCCGTTGTAATCGTCGGCGGTGATGAGTTGCCCTTGCGGTTGCAAGAGGAAGGTGCGATGGGGACCATCGACCTGGCCGGCCCCCGTGTAGGCGGTACCGTTCTTGATCGCATTGGTGAGATCTTCGAGCGTGATGCTGCGAACTGCCATCTTCGACGGATCAGCCTTGATCCTCACCGCCGATTGCGTACCGTAGATTGCGACCTGGCTGACCCCGGGGAGAATGCTGATGCGCTCGCCGACTTGAGTGTTGGCATAGTCGTAGAGCTGGCCTTCGGTGGCCGTGTCGCTGACCATCGCGATGTACATGATCGGCTGATCGTTGGGATTGGTTTTCGTGAAGGTGGGAGGGCTGGGCAGATCGACGGGAAGCTGGCCCTGGGCCCGGGTGATGGCTGCCTGAACGTCGGTGGCTGCTCCGTCAAGGCTCTTTGAAAGATCGAATTGCAGCACGAAGCTCGAATGTCCCTGGCCATTGTTGGAGGTCACCAGCTCCAGGCCGGGAATCTGCATGAATTGGCGTTCGAGCGGCGTGGCAACATTGTTCGCCATCGTTTCCGGAGTCGCGCCGGGATAATTTACCTGCACTTGGATGACGGGATAGTCGATGGCCGGAAGGTCACTTACCGGCAAGCGAAAGTAAGCCGCCACTCCGAACAAAATCACCGACACGGTCAACGCAACCGTCATGACCGGGCGACGAATAAAAAGTTCGGAGAGATTCACGACTGCCCTCCCGAAGCGTGGTGGGGTTTGCTGCTGTCATTTGCAGCCGATGAGCTGGCATCGACACGCACCTTGCCACCCGGTCGAACCAGCATTTGACCCGCGAAAACCACTCGCTCATTGGCCGCGACTCCGTCGGTCACAACAACCTGGTCGCCTTGGCGTTGGCCGAGTCTTACGGGACGGAGTTCGGCAGTGTCGTCCGACTTCACAACGTAGACGAAGGGTCCCTGCTGACTGATCTGCGCGGCCTGATTCGGGATCAATACGGCCGCCTTTTCTGTGGCCAAAACGAGCTTCACGTCGACGAATTGCCCAGGCCAGAAATGACGATCGGAGTTGCTGAGGGTGGCCCGGAGGTTCACGGTGCCACTACCGTTCTGCACGGCGTTGTCGAGGAATTCGACCCGACCGCTGCGGGCTGCGCTTTCGCTGTCCCCAGGAAGCCGGACCTCTGCTCTCAAAGTGCCGCTGGACATCTGCCTCTGAACGGCGGGCAGATCCCCTTCCGTGACGGTGAAATTCGCGTAAATCGGATCCAGGCGCTGGATTGAGAGAAGCGAGGTTGTGTTGGCCTGCACAACGTTCCCGACATCGACCAGACGTGCGCCAGCTCGGCCATCGATGGGAGAGTGAATGTAGCAGTACTCGAGGTTGAGCTTCGCGGTTTCTAAGGCTGCTTCGGCCGACTCTACGAGAGCCTGATCTACATCGACGGCATTCTTTTTCGTGTCGTAATCCTGCTTGGAAATGGCTCTGGTTCCAATGACCTGCTCATCGCGGGCAAATTGGATTTTGGCCAGATCGAGTGCTGCCTTCGCCTGAGCTAGGGTTGCTTGAGCAGAATCAACTTGTGCCTTGTAGGGGCGAGGATCAATGACAAACAATAGCTGCCCCTTTGCGAGGTTCTCTCCGTCTTGAAAATGCCGCTCGTCGATGCGACCGGCGACTTGCGGCGTTACCGTAACCGACTCAAAGGCGGCGTTTCTTCCGATCTCGTCCAGATATCGCGGCACATCCTGTACGCTTGCCTCGACGACCGTGACCAGCGGCGCCGGCATGGCAGGGGCCGCCGCCTGGACCTTGCTTTTGCCGCATCCCACCGTCGTCAACAGCATCAGCACCCCTGCAGCAAGAATCAGATTGCCTTTCTGAACGATCAGTTTGGTCCTGAGCATGGTTTTCATTCGAACCCCTCTTGGTTTGGTTTACGCCGAAATGGCTGCAGGTAAAGCAACTGTGGTCTGGCGCACGGATCCATAGCCATCTCGTACCAGTGGCTCGTCCGAGCCCACGGGGAGAATCTGGCTTGACCTGCCAAGCTGCCGGAGCGCGCGAGTTCGCGCTGCGATTACCTCGTCGCGGGTGCAGTCCAGAAGAAGTGAACACTCCTGATCGGAGTAACCTTCGAGCACGACCATCACCAGGACAAAGCGATCAAATGCCGGAAGTTCAACAACCGCGGCGAGTCTTGCCGGCTCCGTCCCACCACGGCTCACACTGCTAATGTTGCGGTCGATCGGCCGCGGCCTGATCACTTGAATGGCATTCCGAATGATCGTCCGCCGGGCCCAGGATTCTGCCCACTCCTTAAAGACAGGACCTTTTGCCGAGTCCTCCAGGCCGCGAACAAAACACTTCTCGGCCGCTTGATGATCCCCCGTCAACAAGAACGCCAGCAGGTAGAGACGGTTCATGTCGTTCCTAAAAATTCGGCAGAAATCTGCTTCCGTTGCATAGGCCGTGGGTGCTTGGCTTGTGTTCTTCCTCGTGCTGAGCATCTTCTCCTCCGATCTCCGATGGATAAGCGTTTGAACCTTGTGGAAACAGACAGTCAAACTTGCTTCAAGACTTCGGTTCGACACCGTCGCGCCACTTGCCGCAACACATGTTTCATGAGGACGTCCCCGCAGTAGAATTTCGCGCCGTTGCTCATCAGTTTGAAGAGGGTGTTTTCCCCGTCACGACTAATGAGGGTCACGTTCCTTAGATCGATGATTAACTTGCGACCCTGCAGCTCTTCTCCGGCATTCCTCCATGCACTCTCTACTTCTGTGGTCCACGGACGAACCAGTGTCCCCTCCAGAACCAACCTTCGCTGACCTTGCGTCTCGACGATGGAAATTTTGAACATTGAAGCGATCCGTCTCCCTTTTCGGTGAAACGCAAGGCGGATGCCAAAGCGAGCTCGCTTCCCTACTGTGCGTAAATCGCTGAATTAAATAGAGAAGTGAATATGGTGGCAGAGCTGTGTCGAGAAATGTCGAAGTCGATTTCGACAGTTGACGACGACGGGGTCGACACAGAATCCCTAGGAATCAGCAATCGGGAACTCAGGAACTCCATCGGATCGAACGGAATCAGGAGAGTTTGCGCGGGTCGATTCCCAGCTTCTTCATGCGAGAGAGCAGGGTCGTGCGCTTGACGCCCATGCGGGCGGCAGCACCTTGCGGGCCGCCGACACGGCCGTTGGTGTCCTTGAGAACGCGCGCAATTTCATCGCGTTGGTCTGCCTCCCGGGTGCCCGGCAGAGGGGCGGTTTTGCCATTGCCGCCTAACTCGCCAATCGGCACCTGGAGCGCAGAGCTATGGGTCAAAATCACGGAGCGCTCGATGAAGTTTTCGAGCTCGCGAATATTTCCCGGCCAGTGCCAAGAGGCGAGTTTCTTCATGGTCGCAGCGGGAATTGAATCGATCTGTTTCTCCATGCGCCGTCCATATTTGTGCGCGAAGTAGCGTACCAGCAGGGGAATGTCTTCCGGCCGCTCCCGCAAGGGTGGGATACGAATGGGAAAGACGTTCAGTCGGTAGTACAAATCGCTACGAAACTCGCGGCTCTCGATCATCTTCTCAAGGTCGCGGTTGGTCGCTGCCACCAATCGGACATCCACTTTCTTTGTGCGGGTGCTGCCGAGCCGTTCAAACTCCCGCTCTTGCAGGGCGCGCAGAAGTTTGGGCTGGATCTCGATCGGGATGTCTCCAACCTCGTCGAGAAACAACGATCCCTGATCGGCCAGTTCGAGACGGCCTACCTTCTGCGAGATCGCGCCGGTGAACGCGCCGCGTTCGTGTCCAAAGAGTTCGCTCTCGAGCAGCCCGGTGGGAATCGCGGCGCAATTCAGCTTCACAAACGTCCGGTCTTTACGCCGGCTTCGATCGTGAATGGCCCGAGCTATCAATTCCTTTCCCGTGCCCGTTTCGCCCAGTAGCAGTACCGTGGAGTCACTGGGAGCCACCTGCTCTACCAGATTCAGGACATGGCGCAGACCCGAGCTTTGGCCCACGATTCCTTCGAAATCCATCTCCCCACGAATCTCATCCTCTAAATACAACTTTTCCTGCGCCAGCCTGTCCTTCAAGTCGGCAATCTCGCTGTACGCCAGCGCATTCTCCACACCGATTGCCACCTGACTCGCAACCTGAGTCAGGAAAGCAATCTCTTCCCTGTCGAACGCGTTCTCTTCGTGTCTTGCCACCGCCAAGACCCCAAGCAGCCTGTTTCGAGTGATGAGAGGCACGTCGCAGAACGAATTCAGGCCTTCTGCGACAGCCTTGCGGTACATCTCCTGCGGCATCGCGGCAGGATCCAGACGGTTCACAACCATCGGCTGCCTGCTCTTGAACGAGTCCCCGGGAAGGCTTCCTTCAATCGGGACTAGGCCCCCCTCGGTGAAAACCCCCCGGCTCTCGGGATAATCAAGGGCATGTACACGCAAGTATCGGCCCTCGGCATCGGCCAGCATCACAGCCGCCGCATCGCAATGCATAACCCGACGAACGCTTGCGGAGGCGGCGTGCAGGAGATCGTTAAATTCAAGGTTCGACACCAACTGATTGGTCAGGTCGAGAATCAGCTTCAATTGGTCCTGCACCCGTTGGGATACATAGAAGTTCACGGCAGCGTCAATCGCCAGGCCAATCTGATCCGCAGCCAGTTCGAGAAACCGAACCTCCTCAGCGTCGTAGGCATTGGGATAAAACCTGCCCAAGCTCAGCACACCCAGGCGGCGCCTACCTCTGGTCAAGGGAAGGGTACAGGTTGACGCAATACCCAGTTTGGCAAGGAGTGCTCGATACTTCGGGAATCGCGTCTCTTGGCTCCAATCGAGGGTTAGCAGAGTTTCGCCCGACTCGTGTACCAGTGGAATCGGCGAGTCCGCAAGAGAAAAGTCCCCCGGCGGAACCTCTATTCTTTGACCGTTTGCTTCGAGCAGGCTCCAGGTAGGCGCTTGGGTCTCTTTATCGAACGCAACCACGTGCAGCCAATCGAACGGGGTAACCTCGCGCAGTTTTTTGCTGAGCGTGTCGGAGGCATCGCTGCAATCATTGCACGTGGCAATTGCGCTCGCTGCGCGCAAGAGCGCTAGGTAACGTTCCTCTTCTACTCTTGGAAAGACTGACGTCGCCGAGACCATGAACATCGATCCATTTCGAATTGGTTGTTGCCTATCCTCTACGTTTAGATCGGGTCCTTCTTGAGGGCTCGTCTAGAAAAGGTGCCCCGATATGACACATGTGATGCAACGACCACCGGGAAGGCTTCTGAAAGTGTCGGAACAATCGTCATCTGTCGAAAAGGTCACCGACGCAGTCAACGGAAATCGGTTTAGAGGGAACAGGTTTCTTCACCACGGACACGACCGGCCAAGGTACCACTCAACGGGGTTTTCTCGTCGGTTACAGGGATTCGTTCAACCGCTGGCTTGCGGCTGCAGCCGTCTACGGCTATGACAAGAACACACAGCGGTATTTTACGCCGGCCGAATTTTCGAGAGTTGAAGCCAATGTCCACCAGGCGACCGGCGGCTTTGCCTTCCGCCTGCCGATGCCGGCCAGGTTCAGGATCAGCCCATACCTGCTCGCCGAGGGAGTTGTGCTGGTTTTCGATCCTACCGGGAATGGCTTCGGCAGCGTCGCCGCTGCGCAGCGCCAGGCAATGGGTGCGTTTGCGTACGGCGGCGGCGCCGATTTTCAGCTGTTGCGGCATGTCGCTCTGCGGCTACTTTCCGGCAGCGGGCCCGCTCTACGGGCCTGAAACCACAGGTCAGATGCTTCCCTATCCCGAGCACCCCCACCAAAACGGACTGCAGACCTGCGAAATCAAACCAGTCTTCCTGGTAGACGTGAGGGTGCATGGACGTCTTGCCGTGCTTTTTATGTAGATCTGTAGATTCTCCGATTCTGCCGAGTCTTAATGAACAGAGAACGTCCGAGGAGAGAGAATAACTAAATCGGAGGAAATTGCCTTGCTAGGAATTAAAACTCGTTTGGCCACGAGAAGCGATCTTCCACGACTTACCGAAATCTACAACCACTACGTGGTCCATACACCCATCACCTTCGATGTGAAGCCGTGGACCGTTGAGCAGCGAATGGCCTGGTTTGGGCAATTCGATAAGGTGGGACGCTACCGCCTTCTCGTGGCAGAAAAAGATGGTGTCGTGCTTGGCTATGCCGGCACAACTCGATTTCGGCCGAAAGCCGCGTATGACACGACGGTCGAGACCACCATCTACCGCGCACCGGAATTCACGGGCAAAGGCGTTGGCAAGAGTCTTTACACCGCACTGTTTGCGGCCCTGGCTGATGAGGACATTCATCGCATCGTCGCAGGATACGTGCTGCCTAACCCGGCTTCCGCCGCATTGCACGCGCGCTTTGGATTCAAGGCGATCGGAGTCTTCACCGAAAATGGCTATAAGTTGGGACGCTTTTGGGACGTTTGTTGGATGGAACGTCCCTTAACCATGCTTTAGTGTCACAACTCCGCGGCCGTTTCGGCGTTTGTCATCTTCTGTATTTTCGAGGACAGCCTACAAAATCTGGTAGTTTCCCCTGGCTGATCGCTCCGTGTCCTCCCTGAATGCTTGAAGTTACGGGCGTTCATCTGGGCCTCGGTTTGCTCAAACGATGGTGTCGAACTTGCTACGACAGCTTTTCCAAGTCCTCTAACGAGGATCACGGTCTTGTTCGTTCGGAAAGACACTAAACATACCAGAACATAATGTTTGACATGTTATTCGTCTGTGCTCGAAGGAGGATAGATGTCGTCGACTGCCAACTCTCCTCGGTGCCATGCATGCCTTCGGCTGGTGTCACTTTCCTTGCTATGTGTGGGGCTGGGTGCAGTGGGGGCCATGCAGGCGCAAACCACGATTTCCACCGGCAGCATACAAGGTGTAATCACGGACCCTTCCGGCGCAGTAATCGGCGGAGCAAAAATTTCTATCAGCAATAAAGCCACGGGGCGAGTGATCAACGTGAGGAGTACTTCCGCAGGAACATACGCGTCAGGTGCCTTGACTCCCGGCGATTACACCTTGCGAGTGGAGGCTTCTGGTTTTTCGACATCGGAGATCTCGATCATCGTGCAAGTCGGAGTCACCGCGCCCGGAAACGTCAAGCTGCAGCTCGGGCAAACCTCTCAGGTGGTCGAAGTCCAGGGTACCGAGGTCTCGGTGAACACCGAACAGGCGACTGTGCAAGGGGTTCTGACGACGCAGCAAATTGAGAATCTGCCCATCAACGGGCGCAATTTTCTGGACTTGGCGCAGTTGGAGCCGGGAGTGCAGATCCAGGATGGCGGCAACTTCGACCCGACCAAGAACGGCTTTTCGTCAATTTCCTTTGGCGGGCGCTTTGGCCGAACGGCGCGGATTGAAGTAGATGGCCTGGATGTTAGTGATGAAACCGTAGGCACGACAACCCAAAATATTCCTCAAAGCGCGATTCAGGAATTTCAGATCGAGCAATCTTCCCTTGACCTCTCCACGGAATTGACTTCCTCAGGCGCGGTCAACGTGGCGACCAAATCTGGCACGAACAGCTATCAC
Source organism: Terriglobales bacterium (assembly GCA_035622455.1). GTDB lineage: Bacteria > Acidobacteriota > Terriglobia > Terriglobales > Acidobacteriaceae > JAFAGX01. Next base: position 10,201 of record DASPVG010000029.1, on the reverse strand, counting down.
GGCGGAGGATATTATTACTTCCGAGACCAGGATTTCGACGCCAACCTTCCCGGCGCTTCCGACAACTACTTTCAGCGAAATCAGTTTGGTGGCAATTTCGGCGGAGCGATCATCAAGGACAAATTGTTTTTCTTTATGGATGCGGAACGCACCAAACAGGATCTGCTGAACCCCGTACTGTCTGGAGGACCATTCTTGGCTCTCAGCGGGAACTACGATTCGCCCTTTCGAGAAGCAGAAGCCGTAGGTCGATTGGACTGGCAGATTAACAACAATTACAAGGCGTTCTTTCGCTTCTCCTATGACGAGAATAAAGATGTGCTAGCCATCATCCCCAACTCTTTCCAGCCCTTTGCCAACGTGGATCACACCCCGGACTATGCCGCGGGACTCGATTTCAGTACCGGCACCTACACTCACAGCATTCGCTTTGGCTACATGAAATTTCGCAATGGAATCGTTGATGCGGTGGCAGGAACGAACATTTTCAACCCCGCGCCGGGAATCGAACTGGCGATCGGCGGGGATCCGGATTGCTTGACCTCAGGAGCGGATTTTTTCTGCTCCGGTCCAAGTTTTCTGGCACCGCAACAGACCTACCAATCGAATCACCAGCTCAAATACGACGGGAGCAAGCCGATTGGAGCGCATATTCTTCGCTACGGAGGCGGCTGGAACCGCATTATGGGAGGCGGATTCGCCAGTTTCTTGGCTCTGGGCCCGGCCGTCGGTTCGCCGCTGAACAACACGACCGAGGCATTTGCCAACAATTCCTGTGGAACCAACAAGCCTTGCTTTCCCGGGGGAGCTGCGAATCCTCTCAATTATCCGGTCACCAATGTTTCTCTAGGTAATGGACAAGGTTTTTCGACGGAAGTGCCCGCTTTCGGATTTCCCGCCGGAGGCACCGGTCCCGACCAGCGAATATCGGCGTACATCGGGGATGCGTGGAAGATCAAGCCGAACTTGACCCTCACCTACGGACTTCGCTATGTGCGCGACACCTGGCGTACCGACAGCGACCTGGGCCCCATTGCCGACCTTTATCAGTTCGACAACCAGTTGTATTCGGGCCTGGGCAACCGGGTGCATCAGCCGAACCTGAATTTCGCTCCGCAATTGGGCGTGGCGTGGGATCCCACCCACAAAGGCAACACTGTGCTGCGCGGCGGCATCGGACTTTTCTACGAGAACTCGATCTGGAACAACATTGAATTCGACCGACCTGCCCGTCTGGCGTCGGGATTGTTTCTGGCCGACACTACGGTCTGCTCAAGCGGCAGTCCGGTTGCTCTGGCGTTGCCAACCGGTGGCTCGGTCACGCCCACGTTTTGCGGCCAGGCCGTCGGAAGCGTAGCCAGTCAGATTTCGGCATTGCAAGCGCGGTACCAGACGTCAACCGTAGCCGCCGGACCGGCAAGTAACCCTTCGTTTATCGGCACGGCCCTCGCGGACGGGCTCGACTCCACCGGCACCGATTTATTGGCTCCCAATTATGTCAGCCCCCGGTCCGTGCAAATGAATTTCGGCGTGCAACACCAGATACGATCGGGGATGGTCTTTACCGCCGATTATCTTCGCAACATCGAGACTCACACGTTGCTGGCCATCGATACCAACCGGGTCGGCGACGCCCGGTTCTTCAATTTGGCGGCAGCGCAAGCCGCGATTTCGGCGACCAACACCATGCTCGGTTGCGGTGCCGGCTTTGATCAACGGTCGATCCAATGTGCCATCGCGAAGGGGGCGACGATCAGCGATTACGCCAGCAATGGGCTTGATTCCGGGTACTCCCTCTGTGCGGGCTTTGCGTGCCCGACGGCAGCCTTCGGGGGCATCAACCCTAATCTGGGTGCCAACCAGATGCTGTTCCCCATCGGCCGCGCGGTCAACAACGCCCTCCAACTGTCGCTCAAGCAAAACTTGCAGCATCCGTTCCGTGGCGTTTCCAACTTCGACCTGCAGATCTCCTACCAGTTGGCGCGCTATATCGCCGCCGCTACCGATAACGATTTCATCAACATTGCCACGGATTTTAATGACCCCTTGCATTATCTGGGACCGAACGGGCTCGACCGCAAAAACCAGATCTCCTTCGGTGGCAGCATGGACCTGCCCATGCACTTTCGCCTGGGCATGATCGGGCATTTCTACAGCCCTCTGCCCGTGACGCTCACGCTGAGTCCCACCGGACTTCCAGGCGGCATCTTCGTCACGGATATCACGGGGGATGGAACTGGCGACGGCAGCTTTGCCTCGAACGGCTCCTTCGGAGACGTGTTGCCGGGAACGAACGTCGGCTCTTTTCAGCATGGAGTCAGCGCTGGCAACATCAACAATGTGATCAACAACTACAACCAGAACTACGCCGGTCAGCCGACTCCAGCTGGGCAAGTGCTGATCAAGCAAGGCCTGTTTACACTTGGGCAGCTTCGATCGCTGGACGGAGTGCAGGAAACCGTACCCCTGGCTCCTGGCAATGAAGCTGGCATGTCCTGGCTGCGAGCCTTCGACGTCAACCTGAACTGGCTATATCAGATCAAAGAGCGCGTCACCATCGAACCCGGGGTTTCCTTCTTCAATCTCATGAACTTCTCCAATTTCGACGGCCCCGCGAATCCGCTCAGTGGTGCCCTCAGTGGAAGTCTGGGATCGGTGAACGGTACTCCCGGACAACAAGCCAGTACCAACCGTTTAGGCTTGGGCTCGGGGGTATTTGCGCTCGGGTCTCCTCGCGTCATTGAGTTTGCTTTGAAAGTAAACTTCTAGCTCATTAGCTTAGCTAGCTGGCTGGGGACGGTTCCATCCGCTAACACCCTTTAGTATCGGGCTTCCATTCGGCTTGGGTTATTGTGACGGCGTCAGCGGGGCAAGGATGTTCGTCAACATGTCGGGTTTGGAGGCGTCGCGCTCGAGATGCGGATATCGCTCCCCACCGTGATAATCCAGGCGCAATTTCTGAAACTGTTCCTGGTTCGTAACCAGCAGTTCTAGAGGAGTGGTTGTGTTCCGGGTCGATCGCAGGGCGTCGCGGACCACCTGAGGTGAGAATTGATGCTCGTTGACGGAGACGATTTTCATCCCGGGGGTGAGCCCCGCTGAATCCGCCGGAGTACCGGGAAGCACATCGAGGACTCTTCCGCTGGTCTCGACCAGTGCTCCAAGCGAATAACGCATGTCGAGCTGGTCGTGTTTTGCCTCGATGGCTTGGTCGAGTTCGGAGGGTTCATCGGTATAGGTCAGCAGCCAACCGGCATTTTCGATGCCGGCCAGCGGAGCACGGGGCGATAACGAAGTGATTCGAGCCCGAAAGAATCCAAGCCAATCGTAGGGCAAGATCTGGTTCAAAGCCCGAATCAGGTCATCGAAACCATAAGGAATTATGGTGGGTGGACCACTCTCCCCGCCCTCAAAAGCGCGACAGAAGTCATCGAGTGACTTGTTGCCACTCGTCTTGGTACGAATAATGCTATCCACTTCCAGCCAGACCAGGCTTGCTTCTCCATAGAAATCCGTGCTCCGCCGCCAGGCCTGCCATTCTTGGGAGTCTCCATACAGGAGAGACGCAGAAATGGCGGTGTCTTGCAAGGTTCGCCACCTACGACCAGGTTGATTGTCCAGCTCCGCGGCAGTCGCCGCGACTCGATTGTGATAGTCTTCCGCCTGCCACAAACCGCTACGCGCCGCCAGGACCTCGCCAAAATAATTGGTTAGACCTTCATAGACCCAGAGCAGATCACCTTTCATTGGTTCTTGATAATTTGGCGTAGCTAGCCCGATGGGACGGCGATACTTGCCGTTCCAGGAATGGATCATCTCGTGGCTCAGCAGGTCACCCTCAATGAGCCGCCACTGAGAATCGGCGAGGGCCATTTCCGGAAGGCGATTGTCGCTCGACTGATGATGCTCCAATCCGTCTTCATACGTCCCGTGAAGCCACACTAAGAAATTGTAATGGTCGTAGTGGCGAGCTTTGAAGAGCGCGCCGGTCTCTGCAACCAGCCTGCGATACGCCGTAATCACGCTTTGTGGAAGGTCAAGCGCGGAGTCACTCTCTGCCGCAAGATCCAACTTATGGACACGGATTTCACCGCGGGGAGTGATGTCAATTTCTCGCAAGCCGAGGCCGGCTAACAGGGGAGAATCCACCAGCATAGTTAAAGAAACAGGCTTAAACGTAATGACCTGGCCTTCTTGCGACTGTATGGGCAGGGCGGTAGCAAATTTCCATTTTGGCGGCAAAGTCAACTGCGCTTGAATCGTCTCGGCATCTGTCGGGGGGCCCAAGGGATAAAGCAGGACCTGATCCCAGTTGAGCATGAGCTGGCTTGGCGTAGAGGAGTTTCCGAGCAGGAACCCGCTCTCGTCGCTCGTACCAGCCAGATAAAACTCGACTTGAATCTCCCTGGCCTGGGGGGGCGTTTCGAGGTGAAACGCGTACATATCGACATCGTCTCGCTGCCAAGGCAAGGCTGTCCCGCCAGCTGCGAATTTGAGACCCATCATGTCATTAATAGGACCTACCGGCGAATGCTGGCCTGGAATCCACTTCGGATAAACCAGCGTGATGGGACCTGGCGCGGCGGGGATAGTCATTTTCGTGTGCAGAATGCGGCGTGCGACTTGGCTGGCATCGACCGAAAGCTTCAAGGGTGTGCTTTCCGCGTATGCTAGCGGCATCGAGCTGAGAACAAGCGCGATTAGCACGACCTGAAACACACGGATCTTGGCGAAGGGGCGAGTCCGATTCATTTTGTGCTTTTCTCTATCTTTCAAGTGTTGATGAGAATCTTGCTCAGTTGTGGGTGCGGCGTGGTTCCCTTATTTCTTCGGCAGCGATGCTACGGTCTTCACAATCGACTGAATGAAATATACACGTAAAACTTGTTTCCGCACCCCTCAACAGTTGCCCGATCGGGGGTGTTGGATCGACATTGCCGCCGCGACCGCCCTCTATTGTTCCTCGACATTCGCAGACAGCGAGGTCATAACAAGCGTTCAACCTCCTGCACCGAATCCATAAAGATCGCCAAGCCCTTCGCGGCTAGTTCATCGGTAAGGACCAAAGGCGGCAGAAATCTGGCAACATGGTTATAGTGACCCCCGATCTCAATCAACAAACCGCGACGGTGACAGGCCGAGCGAACGGCGCGTGCCCCCTCTGCCCAGGGCTCTTTGGTTGCTTTGTCCTTTACAAATTCGACACCTAACATGAGGCCTTTGCCGCGCACATCCCCTACGACCCGTGAAGTCTTTTCCCACTCTTTCAAGGAAGAGAGCATGCGCTCACCGAGTTTTAAGGCGTGGTCAGCCAGGTTTTGGCTAACCATGAAATCCAAAGCGGCAGCCCCAGCCGCGTAAGCGACCACGTTTCCGCGAAAGGTTCCGATATGTTGCGCGGCAGGCCAGGTGTTTAACTCTTCCTTATAGGCGATCCCCGAGATGGGCAGGCCGAGGCCTCCCAGTGCTTTGCTCATCGTGACAACGTCAGGAATCGTCTCAGTATGCTCGAAAGCGAACATCTTTCCGGTGCGGCAGAAGCCTACTTGAACCTCGTCGGCGATCATGACGACTTCATGTTTGTCACAGATCTGCCGGACCTTGGGGAGGAACTTTCGAGGTGGGATGATCGAACCGCCCTCTCCCTGCATTGGCTCGACAATAACCGCTGCCGGTTTTCCCACGCCGGAGTGAGGATCTTCGAGCACATGATCCAGGTATTCGGCACACTCCAGGTTGCATTTGTCCGGAGTCCTGTTAAACGGACACCGATAGCAGTACGCATAGGGAACGAAGTGAACTTCTGGGGCTAGGGGAAGAAAAGGTTCTCGAAACTGACGACCGCTGGTGAGTGAAAGAGCTCCCGTCGTCATGCCATGATACGAACCTTCGAACGCAACGATGGGCTGACGTTTCGTGTTGTACTTAGCCAGCTTAACGGCGGACTCGACTGCGTCGGAACCGGTAGGCCCCCCGAAGGAAAGGCGGCTTAGCGTCTTCGGGAGCAGCGCAGACAACTTCTCGATCAGAAGCTGGCGACTCGGAGTGGGAAAGTCCAAGGCATGCGTTAGCTCACCGATCTGCTTGATCGCCGCCTGTACCACCGTCGGGTTCGAGTGCCCCACATTCATGACTCCCGCTCCGCCGAAGAAATCGATATACAGATTTCCGTCAACATCCTCGACGGTAGATCCTTTGGCTCGCTGGATCGCCATTGGCATCCCTTTGGAATAAGAGACGGTGGAACCCTCGTGGGAGGACTGGTACGCCAGGTGTGCCTGTGACTTTGGACCCGGGGGCGGGGTCCTTATCAAAGGAGCAGCAGAAAAGGAAAGGTCGCTAAAGTCCAAGTGGAATTCTCCTCTCGAGATATCTCCTGGCCTACGAACCCAAGGCTTGAGGTGGCCGGTTTGAAACCTCGACGGCCTAATGTATGAAGTCTCCGGTTCCCGGTCAAGCGAGGCCCACCCAACCTGCGGGAACCTCGATCAGGGATACCCAAATCATCCGGAACGAATCTGCATGATTCGGGAGATTACGGAGGGTCGGATTTAAAAATTTCGGTATCGGCCGCCAACGAATCTGGATCCCAGTCAGCGAAATGGACAAAAGACCAAGTGTGCCTCTCACTAGCATCTCGGGAGGTGTGAGCGAGAGTTATTTGCAACTCATAAAGAAATCCGTCACACTCTTGTCCTCCAAGAAAAGGGGGGATATGCCGGAAGCGCCGGACCAACGCTTGCTTGAGACGTTGCTCGACTCCTGGGACCGCAACAACGCCATTCTGCTCAACCTGCTCCGCATCCTCCCGGAGGGCGGGCTGGAGGCCCGAGTGATGGGGAACAGCCCATCCGTCGCAGAGCTGTTCGCACACATCTGCTTTGTGCGACTTGTGTTCGTCTTCGAGGACGCCCCTGAGTTCGCCAGAGAATTGCCCAAGGAAGAGTGGGCAGCCGAGCGTGACCCTAGTCGCCTCGTGCAGATGCTGAACGAGAGTGCCAAGGCGGTTCGGGACGCGGTAAAGAGCAGGGTGGAGGCAGGCCGGAACCTGGACCTTCACTATGACCATCCCACCCTTCTGCTCCAGCACATGATCTGGCACGAAGGTTACCATCACGGTCAGATCAAGCTGACGCTCAAGGTGGCGGGCCGCCCGGTAGCCAATCAAGAAGCCGGGCCAGTCACGTGGGGCATCTGGATGCGCAAGAGTAAGCAGCCGGGTGGGAGGACGGCAGAGGATATTTCCGCGAAAACACGCGCGATCTAGTGAAGGCCGAAGATGGCGGATGATCGTTACCCTAAGAACCCAAAAGAGGTGTCCCTAGTTGTTCCCGAACACTCCGACTCTCGCCGAATGCCTGAATCGAGGCAAGTACAAGCCCTCGTCATCGTTGGCCTAGGATCGGGCCAGCGTGAATCACATCAGGCGGTTACTTTGGTTAGGTTCAATCCACCGACTCGATCTTGTGCAAGGATTCCGGATCGGGCAATCTGATACTCAGGCGCTAAGCATAATCCGGGAGCGACCGGGAATATGCTGCCTCGATGCATGAATCTGACCGCTGCAAGAGCTTTTGCCGTCCCTCAATTTTGCCGGCCTCTAACCGCGCGGTAGCAGAATTCTAGACAAGTGCAGCAATGGGTGTTCGTCGCTCCGGAGTTGGGGCACCTCTGAGAACTGTCCCTGGAGATATGTTGTGAGCATATTGCTGGTCGAAGACTCGCAAATCGATGCGCGCATGATTGGCACATATCTGAACGAGTGGGGACTTGAGCATATCAGTGTCGAGAGCGGCACAAAGGCATGGGAGCTGCTCCAAGCTCCTGATGCCCCACGTTTGGTCCTCCTCGACTGGGTACTTCCGGGAATCGACGGCATTGAGCTGTGTAGAAAAATAAGGACGCTCGGAGGCAATGGCACTTATATCTACGCGGTCATGCTCACAGCCAAAGACAGGAAACAAGATCTGCTGACTGCAATGGCTGCGGGCGCCGACGATTACTTGTCGAAGCCGGTCGATCCTTCGGAATTGAGAGCGCGAGTCTTAGCCGGAAAAAGAATCATCGATCTTCAGCAATCGCTGAGGTTTGCCGCGACTCACGATTTCTTGACAAAGATCTTGAACCGGGCAGAAATTCTGGCTGCCTTAAAACGGGAACTCTCCCGGAGCAAACGTGACGGCAAGCCGGCAGCAATTATCCTCGCGGATGTGGACCACTTTAAGCAAATCAATGACGGCCTGGGACACGCTGCTGGAGACGAAGTGCTCAAAGAAGTGGCGCGGAGGCTGAAGTCCGACCTACGACCCTACGACCTCGTAGGCCGTTATGGAGGAGAAGAGTTCTTGCTCGTCTTGCCCAGCTGCAATTTTGTCACTGCTGTTCGACGGGCTGACGAAATAAGGTTTTTGGTGTCCCGGGATGTCATTCTGACGCCCTCGGCCAAGATTCCGGTTACGGTGAGCATGGGAATCACCGTGACTCGCTCCAGCTCAGATAACGTCGAAGAGCTCCTGCAGCAAGCCGACGTTGCTCTTTATCAAGCCAAAGAAAAAGGCCGGAATTGTGTTCAGGGGCGCGAGGAGGCTGACGCAGCTGGTGTGTGAGGCGCTCAGGATATCGGCCGCATAACGTTGTTGGCAGTCGGAATTGCGGGCTAACGTCTCTCTCCGCTGAACCGGCCGGCTGCGAAGGGTTCGCCCGATCCGTAGTTCAGTTTCCCTGGCGGTACCGTGTGCAGCCGGTACCCGTACCGTCCTTCCGCATGGGCGTACCCAGCTCCATTCCGCCCTATCAACCCTAATCCAAGTTTCGTCTGAGCAGCAGTTTCCCAGCATTTCAATCAGGATCGAGACTGGAGGGTTTGGGACGGTCATCCGCAGGCCGTACAAATTCCATTTGATTCCCTAGGCCATTTGGGAGGAAAATGAGCCGCGCTTGGCCCGGGCTCAAGCATTGCCCTCGATACGGCCGCGAGTGGGAAACCATGGACGCCTCATCGCACGACGTTCTTCTCGTAGGTGGCGGAGCTGCAGGATTGCGTGCCGCAATCGCCGCTGCCGAGGTGAATCCCAAGCTTCGCATCGCTGTCGTTTCGAAAGTCTACCCGATGCGCAGCCACACGGTTTCAGCCGAAGGCGGTGCGGCCGGAGTGATCAAGCCGGACGATAGCCTGGACGAGCATGCTTACGACACGATCTCCGGCGGTGATTGGTTGTGTGACCAGGACGCGGTTGAGGTCTTTGTCAAAGAAGCCCCGAGGGAGTTGTTGCAGCTGGAGCACTGGGGCTGCCCCTGGAGCCGGGAGCCAGACGGGCACATCGCGGTGCGGGCGTTCGGGGGAATGAAAAAGCGACGCACGTGGTTTGCGGCGGACAAAACTGGCTTCCATATGCTGCACACCCTGTTCCAGACCACGCTCAAATACGATCCCATCATCCGTTACGATGAATGGTTCGTTACCAAACTGTTGGTGGACGACGGCCGGGTGCAGGGCGTGGTGGCCATCGAGCTGATGTCGGGAAAAATTCAGGCGATCACCGCCAAGGCAGTCATCCTTTGCACCGGCGGCTGCGGCCGTGTCTTTCGCTTTACCACCAATGCCAACATCAAGAATGGTGACGGCATGGCGTTGGCCTATCGGGCGGGAGCTCCCCTCAAAGACATGGAGTTCGTGCAATACCATCCGACGGGACTTCCGTTCACCGGCATTCTGATCACAGAAGCAGCCCGCGCCGAAGGCGGCTACCTACTGAACAAGGATGGCTACCGCTACCTGCAAGACTACAATCTCGGGAAGGCAGAACCCAAGCCCGTGCTGCGTTCGATGGAACTCGGGCCGCGGGACCGCCTCTCGCAGGCGTTCGTGAAGGAAGATCAGCGCGGGCGCACCATCGAAAGCCCCTATGGATCGGTGGTTCACTTAGATCTGCGGCACCTAGGGGAAAAGCTGATTAACTCCAAGCTGCCGTTTGTGCGCGAGCTGTGTCTTAAGTACCAAAACATCGATCCGGTCAACGAACTCGTCCCCGTTCGTCCGGTGGTCCACTACATGATGGGGGGCGTGAGCACAGATATTCACGGTGCCACGCCGCTGGCGGGTCTCTTCGCCGCAGGCGAAGTGGCCTGCGTAAGCATCAACGGAGCCAATCGCCTGGGTTCGAATTCGTTGCCCGAGTGTCTGGTGTTCGGAGCGCGCGCC
>DASPVG010000028.1:0-5127 GCA_035622455.1 Terriglobales bacterium | reverse complement strand
TGGCAATTTGCGGGGAAGAGAGCAACGCCTGGCCGGTCGGAGCCAGCATGTAATCGACCAGCACGACCATCGCCTGACCTTCGACCACCGCCTGCCGCGCTTCACTTTCCTCATCTCGCTCGAAGTCTTCGGAAGTCGGGTTTTTCTTATGGTCGAGATCAATGTCACCCTTCTTCATCCATTTCTGCAAACCAAAAGACTGATCCTGCAAGGCATGCGTGAGTTCGTGGGCCATGACAGGACGTTGTTGCTCCGGACCGATCCAATCGAGCAGATTCACCGTTTTGGTTTTCGGATCGTAATAGCCCGCCACCTGCTCGCGCAGCAGTTTGACGAGGAACCCTTCAAGATCAAAGTCCACCGGCAGAAGCCCGAACTTTTTCAGCACTCGCTCGGAGCGCCGCAACCTCTCGGTATCCTTGTCCTCCGCCATGCTCTTTTCGAGATAGGAAACCACTTCTTCGCGGGTTGCCAGCCGGCGTTTCACCTCTTGTTTGATAGGCAGGTCGGTGTCCTGGCTGGCGAATTTCAGAATCGCATCGATGTCGCGAAACAGCTCGGCTGCTTCTTGCGGCGAGATTTTCTGCTCCGGCTGAGCGCCCGCCTCCCCGGAATTCTGCTGCTCGGACGCACCTGCGCTAGGGGGCGCCTGGGCTTGGGTTCCCGGCGTTGCCTGCCCATAGGCAAGGACCAACGCGGCCAGCGGTAACGACAGGAGAAACGACGAGAGCCCTCGGTACCATCTTCGATAGAATTGCTTTAATCTAATCATCGGGTTGGTTATGTGCGAAAACGATTCACGTCGCGTGGCCGCCGAATATTTTCAACAGGCCTACGAGCTGCAGATGGCGGGCAACTACCAGGAGGCCGTCGAGTTTTATAGCCGCTCCATCGAAGCCTTTGCGACCGCTGAGGCCTACACGTTTCGCGGCTGGACCTACTCCTTCCTCGGGGATTACGATCGCGCCATTGCCGAGTGCCTCGAGGCCATCAAGATCGATCCGGAATTCGGCAACCCTTATAACGATATCGGGGCTTATCTCATTGAACAAGGAAAATGGGACGACGCCGTGTCCTGGTTTCAAAAAGCCATGATCGCAACTCGATACGAAGCCCGGCCTTATCCTTATTTCAACCTCGGCCGCGTGTACGAACACAAGCGCAACTGGCAAAAGGCCAAACAGTGTTACGCCATGGCCTATTCTCTCGACTCGCGCTACCTGGCGGCGCTCGTCGGATTACGCAGATTGCAGGCAAGTTTCAATTAGGCCCGCGGGTCCCTCACCCACGACAGGGAATGGCTGAGATGCCCCTGCTCTCGGCAACCTCTAAGCTGGAATCGCTCGACTTGGCCAAGGGTTTCTGCGGTCGACCCGCCCTGGGGTGTACAAAAATTAGTAGTGACATCTGCAGTACGTACCGTATTCCGGCGGTGCCTCTTTTGGCTATCATGGCATGGTGAGCCCATCTTAACAGCGGAGTCGAAAACGAACCATGCATTTTCCAAGGAACCGAAGCTCGAAGAACCATCGCGGAAATGACCTGACGGCAAGCGCTGACCTTCGTGCGCAAGAGACCTCCGAACGGACGGTCCGTGCTGTTCCCAGCATCTTGTTGGTTTGGGTCCTTCTTTTCTTTGCCGGTCTGAGCTATGCGGACAATAAGGTCCTCGGCGAGGTGGTACTCGAAGGCGCTACCAAAGTGGAGCGGGATGCGGGTGTCTGGGTGGATAACCAATATCTGGGCTACATGAAGGAGCTGAAGGGCGATAAGCAGATCCTCTTGCTCCCCGGCGAACATGAGATTGTGGTGCGGCAGGACGGATACCTGGAGTTCAAGCAGACCATCCCGGTCGAACCCGGAAAGAGGACAACGCTCAAGGTAAAGATGGAACGGGACACGCGCTACCAAATGCCTGCGGTATTCTCGGAGATCAAGCTCTCTGTGAATCCGGACCGCGCGGCGGTATTTGTCGATGGTCAGTTCGCTGGCCATGCCGCCGAGTTCAGCGGGGTGGCACACAGCCTATTGGTTGCGCCCGGACATCGCCAGATCACCATTAGCCTACCCGGGTACGAGACCTTTCATAGCGATGTGGATCTTGCGCCACATCAAAAGTTCAAGCTCCAGACTACCCTGGTGAAATCCGCCGAGCCCCCTGGGTCAGAGTAAAGCTTCGAACCGAGACCGCCGGTGTCCCAAGCTGAGGAATTTCGAATTTCGCCTGGCACTGCACCGGAAAGACAAAGTTTGTGACGCCGTCGGTCGACTGCGAGGATTAGCCGAGTTCTCCGCCCGACGATCTCATGAGCGGCCAGGAGAAGTGTTCGATGTACCCATCCCGGGCGTACGGCCTAGATTTCTTCGCTTTCTCTGAGCCGCGAAATGACGCTGAAATCTTCGAGCGTGGTGGTATCGCCTTTCACCTCCCCGTGGGTGGCGAGCTCGCGGAGAAGGCGGCGCATGATCTTGCCGCTGCGAGTCTTCGGCAGCATGTCGGTGAAGCGGATATCGTCGGGCCTGGCCAACGCCCCAATTTCTTTTACCACCCAGCGACGAAGTTCTTCTTTCAATTCCTGCGTAGGCTTGCGGCCTTGTCCGAGGGTAACGAAGGCAGCAATGGCCTGGCCTTTGAGATCGTCGGGACGACCGACGACGGCGGCCTCGGCGACCGCCTCGTGGGCTACCAGCGCGGATTCCACTTCCATGGTACTCAAGCGGTGCCCCGAGACATTCAGCACGTCATCGACGCGGCCCATGATCCAAAAATAGCCGTCTTTGTCTTTGCGGGCCCCATCGCCCGTGAAATAGGACCCCGGAATCTGCGACCAGTACTGCGCCACATAACGGTCGGGATCACCGTAAATGGTCCGCAGCATACCGGGCCAGGGCTGCTTCAGGATGAGGAAGCCCCCGGAACCGTCCGGGACCGGCTTGCCGTCCATGGCGACGATCTCAGGGACGACCCCTGGTATGGGACGGGTGGCGGAACCCGGTTTCGTGGCCACCGCACCGGGAATGGGAGCAATCATGATGTGGCCGGTCTCGGTTTGCCACCAGGTATCGACGATAGGGCAGCGGCTGTGGCCTATGACCTCGCGGTACCACATCCAGGCCTCGGGATTGATGGGCTCCCCGACCGTGCCGAGCAGGCGCAGACTGTCCAGCTTGTGCTTGTTGGGCCACTGATCACCCCACTTAATGAAGGTGCGGATTGCGGTTGGCGCCGTGTACAAAATGTTCACTTGATGCCGGTCGATGATGCTCCAGAAACGATCGGGCTCGGGGAAGTTCGGTGCACCTTCATACATCACGATCGCCGCCCCGTTGAGCAGCGGTCCATAAACGATATAGCTGTGTCCGGTGACCCAGCCGATGTCGGCAGTGCACCAGTAGGTGTCATGATCCTTAAGGTCAAAGACCCACTTTGAAGTCAGATAAGTGCCCACGGCATACCCTGCCGTGGTGTGAACCACGCCCTTTGGTTTGCCGGTGGTCCCCGACGTGTAAAGGATGTAGAGGGGATGCTCAGCATCGAGTGGCACCGCCGGGCACTCGTCCGATGCTTGGCTCATCAATTCCCGCCAACGGTGGTCGCGGCCCGGTTGCAACTGGATGGGACTGCCGCTGCGTTCGTATACCACCACATGTTTGACCGAAGGGCAGGACTTCAAGGCCTCATCGACCACGGCGAACAGTTTGATTTCCGAGCCGCGCCGATAGCAGCCATCCTGGGTGATGACAGCCACCGCCTGGGAATCATGAATGCGATCCACCAAGGCATGGGAGGCAAAACCGCCGAAGACCACGGTGTGCACCGCACCGATGCGGGCACAGGCCAGCATGGCAATCGGCAGCTCCGGGGTCATTCCCATATAGATGGCCACCCGGTCCCCTTGCTTTACGCCCAAAGATTTGAGGACATTGGCGAACTTCTGTACTTCGCGGTGCAATTGCTGGTACGTCAACGTGCGAACTTCTCCGGGTTCGCCTTCCCAGATCAATGCGGCTTTATTTTTGCGCCAGCTCTTCACCTGCCGATCCAGGCAGTTGGCGGAAAGGTTGAACCGGGCACCCACAAACCATTTGGCCCAGGGGTTGTTCCACTCGAGAACCTTATCCCACTTCTTGATCCATTCGAGTTCGTCGGCCACGCCCGCCCAAAACCTTTCGGGCTGCTCGACCGACTCGCGGTAGATGCGCTCGTAGTCGGCAAGAGACTGGATGTAAGCCTGCTTGCGGAAATCTTCCGGACACTCGAACATACGTCGTTCCTGCAGAACGGAATCGATGTTTGCCGGCATGGGGACGGTAACCTTCTCAGCCATAACGCGAATCCTCGGGTTTACGCGAAAGTCGTTGTCGCGCAGACATTTTACAGCGAAGACGGCAACTGTGCCTGATCTCGGAGGTCACCGGGCGAGCCTGGTCAGGAGGATAAGCGCCATTTCATGCGGCTGTAGGCGATGCGGAACCCGTTACGCTCCGCATTGCGCTGGGAATCGCTGCCCGGCTCGGCCACCACCATGGCGACATCACACCCCTGGTCGAAAGCGTAGCGCATGCGCTCATCCAGGAGAGCTCGGTGCAGTCCACGATGCCGCAGTTCGGGAATCGTTGCCGCGCCGCCCAACAGCGCCACCCCGTTGTGAATACACAGCACGCCTGCGGCGCCCGGTGTACCCTCTATCTCGGCGAGGAAGCACAGATTCTGCTTGCGCGCCGCGGAAATCTCACCGTTTTCGAGAAGAAAGTTCACCAATTCAGGATGTTCGTGGGACCACCCTTTGGCATGGATCCGGGTCCACAGTTGCCCTTCTTCCCTGCCGATAAGGTGCACACGGACACGATCCGCCCCTCGAGTCGTTGGCCGCTCCAGCTGCCGATAGAGCACGTTGCTGATTTCGATCGGTCGGTAGTTGCGGGCACAGATTAAGTTCAGAGCTGCTGCTCCGGCCAGAGGGCTCACCTCGTGCAGTACGGGCGCCCCGCGGTCGACAAAGAAGCGCTCAATGACATCCAAGGTGCCTGGGCTTAATTCCTCGAAGATGCCGAGACCAAAACTCTGGCTGATGGGGAGTCGATGCCGTCGAACACGGCGTAGGTTCCGGCGTATGCCATCCACTC
>DASPVG010000027.1:0-5730 GCA_035622455.1 Terriglobales bacterium | reverse complement strand
CGAGACGCACGGCGTGCGCATTGGGGATAAGGCCCAGGCAAACCAGCTCGCCGTCGAGCAGGCTTAGGTGTTCCGTGCCAATGCCCGGGTTCGACGCGCGTTCAGGCGACAAACTTATATCCGAGACCTGGGACAGTTACGATCAGCGAGGGGTGTTTAGGGTCTTCTTCGAGCTTTTGGCGCAAGCTCGCTACGTGAACATCGACGGTTCGGGTGAACGCGTCCGTGCTGTACGACCATACTTCCTTCAGCAACACGTCTCGTGACAAGGTCGTGCCTCGGTGTTCCACCAGGTAGCGCAGAAGTTGAAATTCCCGGGCGGAAAGCGGGACGGTTTTGCCGCCGCGCGACACAGTGGTTCCGCGAAGGTCGATTTCTACCGGGCCGAACTTGTGGACACCGGAAGCGGCGGCCGGTCGTTTCGCGCGGCGCAGTAGCACTTCGACCCGCGCCACGAGTTCCATGGCATCGAATGGCTTGGTTAGATAGTCGTCCGCGCCGATCTTCAATCCCAGAACCTTGTCGATGGTTTGCCCGCGCGCCGTCAGCATGAGGATCGGCGTAACCACACCGGCCATGCGTATGTCCCGGCACACATCGAAGCCATTCTTTCGCGGCAACATGATGTCCAAAATAATCAGATCGCTGAGGTTCTCGCTGGCCTTGCGAACACCCTCATCGCCGTCCCTGGCAACATCGACCGAATAGCCCTCGCTTCGCAAACGGTCTCCGAGCGTCATGCGGATGACTTCGTCGTCTTCGACTACGAGGATTCTCTCATCCATCAATGGAGCCGTCACGAAACGGAATTCACGCTGGAGGCAGTGACCACGCTATGGCCATTGGCTCTCGCCTCCTGGACGGGTAAGTGTACTGTAAATGAGCTTCCCTTTCCGGGCACACTCTCGACCCCCAGCCGGCCTCCCATAGCCTCCGCGATTCTGGCCGCCAGCGGCAAACCCAGGCCGTTGCCACGGATTTGCGCGGCAGTGACGGAGGGGCTTCGATAGAAGGGTTCGAAGATTTCTTTCAAATCTCGAGAATCGATGCCGATGCCATGGTCTTCGACGGAGATACGAATTTCCTGCTCCTGCTCGGACGAAGCCGCAAGGAAAGCGCGAACCCCGATCCAGCGCTTTTCGCCTCCATACTTGATGGCATTGGTAATCAGATTTTCCAGGCAGCGCGAGAGTGCCTGGAAGTCGGCATTCACCTGAGGCAAATCCGGCTCGATCGCTTGTTCCACGCTGATCCCCGCCGAGCGAATCAGGCTTTCGGTGTTTTTCAGACTGGCATTGACGACCTGAGCCACGTCCGTCGGCTGAAGATGATATCGCTGCCGTCCCTTCTCGACAGCAGAGAACATCAGGATCTGCTCGATCAGATCGCTCAACTGGTGGGCCTGATTCAAAATGGCGCTGCTGTAACGCCTCAGCTGGTCTTTCGTTTCGACCAGCCCGTCCTTAATGTTCTCGGCCGCGGCGACAATGCCGGTGAGCGGAGTCCGCAACTCGTGGGACACTCCGGCCACAAAATCCACCTGAAGTTGTGCCAAGCGTCGTGCGCGTGCGCTGGTGGCAATGATCAAGCCGGTGGTCAGGCCCAAGACCAGGAGCACGCCAAAGTTGAGCGCCAGGTTGCGATAGAAAATGGAGGAGACTGCCGCCTCGAGCGAGCCTTTGCGGTGTTGAGCAATGACCGACCAGCCCGGTTCCTCCGGGTTGTAGCGAACGAGCATAAAGGGGTCTCGGTGCTCGCCGGGCGGGGGTCCCGGAGAACCATAGTCGGGTGGAGGCGCCATGGGCGGGACCGCGACCATTGGGCCGGTATTCGCCCGAGGTGGGCCAGGCATAGAGATTACCCGTACCACGGGAACAATGGTTGGAGGACCAAACAAATTGAGGCCCGCATCCTTACCCGCGAGGAGCCCGGCTTCCGATGAGTAAATTGGCGGCTGCCCCGCTGCGCCACTCAAAACCGCAACCCGGTAGTCCAAGCCGTCGTTTCGATTGAAATAGCGTTCGACAAGTTCTGGGAACACCTGTTTGACGAGCACGTTCTGATCGAGGAGAACGATGACCCAGACTGGCTCCGGCGCTTGCCCTCTATCGTCGGAAGTCGAACGGGCCAGGGCATTCATGTGCGCCAATGCTGGAACATGCAGGTCAATCCGCCATGGCGACCGAAGACCTAAATCATTCGGCGGGGGAAATTGCGGAAAATGCTCACCTGTCGCAGACTGGCTGGGGCTTCGAGGGGGATTCGTGGACATTCTCTCGAGCTCGGTCCGCAACCGTCGCAGCTGCGAAGGCCACTCGGCCGGCACAAATTCGTCGCGAGCTGGGTCCAGTCCAAGGACTTCGGAGCCTGCTCGATCGGCAAATCGCCAGACAAGAACCCTGCTGACCAAGGCGGGATGAGCAGCGCTACGCCGCCACTCCGCAACTCCGCGAGCCAGTTCTAGTAAATTCCCCGGCCGCTGGTCTTCGGGCGAGGGCTCAAGATCACGGCTAATCGGGGCCAGTTCATTCTCGAGCCCTCGCCGAAAATCCATGAGCGAAGCGCCGAGCGTAGCCCGCATTTGCTGGGAGGTGGCGTCGCTCAGCTGGCGGGTGGAACGGTACTGCAACCCTGCCAGGATGCTGAGTGCAGTCGCCAGCCCGAGGAGCAGGACGTACCAGCGAACATTCTGAAAGGGATGTTTCACAAGAGCTCGGTATTTCCTTAAACGGCCACCTGGGTTGGGGGCGTTCCAAGCTGCCAGGGAGATCGCTTTTGCGGCTTTTCCAGTGCCACATATAGTTTAGGGTACCTACAGTTGGAGTGGTGTAAATTCCCTGTAAACCATTCGCCGCTACCGGGCCGGCGCGCCACGGTTCCTTCCTTCGAAACCACGGAATATAAATTCGTAACCATGGTTCCTTTCATTCTTTCTTGCTGACTCACTCACCCCGTCAGAGTTTACGGCAAGCTTACCCACTTCTTACCCTTCGGGCTCATGATTTGTCGTCCAATCGAGCAAGTCAGTCATTTGAAAACGAAAGGTGAGGTACAATGAAAAAACTCAGTCTCTATATGCTGGTGATCGCGCTCAGCGCGGGCTCGGCAGCCACGGTTCAGAAGGTAATGCGTACGAAAGCAGATTCGAAGCTTAGCGCCTCGATGCACAGCAACGGGGCATTTCGCGATGGTTTGTATCTTGGAAAACTTGCAGCCAGAAATGGCGAACAACCCCACGTGGCGATAGCGCGTTGGGCCACAGACGAGGACCGCTCCGCCTTTCGGGAAGGGTACGAGCGCGGATTCAGTCAAACTCTCATCGACCGCGCAAACACCGAGGATTAGCGACCGGCTGTTCCATCGGGAAGGGCGAAGCACACGACTAACCCCTCAGCAGCTGACCAGCGGAGATCCGCGAGTTGGCACCCGTTGGGCGGTGTCTTTGTTCTTCCCGGCGTCGGATGGACCACTTATCGATTCCGTTTTCGTCCTTGGAATCCTGGGAGTCCTCGATCGAGTGTTCTAGCCGGTGAGCGTGACGATCACCAATCTCCGCCGTGGCCAACGCAGCGAGGGTTTCCGGTAAAGGCGGGATTTCATGGCAACGGGCACTCGGAAGACCAGCACCAGCGGGGACGCCAGTTTGACCAAGGCGACCGCTATTTTAGGATCCCGAAAGTGTACCAACTTCCAATCGTGCTACCCTGCGGTAACCTCCTCGAGGCTCATCGGTAACTTGGTAATTTTAGACGGTAATCCGAAGAAAGCGAGTTTTTGACGTCCACACCGGTTTCGGCGACCTAGAAATGGCATCCAAGAAACAAGATGCGGCCGCCATGCTTCGCCAAAGGGGGACCTGCAGTGCTACAAGCCAAAGTTTCGCTTTCGGTGTAGAGGAACCGAAAGAGATCAACTTTGGTGATTTGGACGTGAAGGCAAGGAAGAGGGTAAAGTGAAGTGATTTATGGCTCTCCGATTCAAGTCTGGAGTCATCGTTCTCGTCTTGGTCAGTTTGGGCGGCGCGCCATCCGGCCTGGGACAGACTGCGGAGCCAACGTCTCTGCCCAATTCGCAAGTGAGGATCGAAGCTGCAGTCTGCGCACTGGCGCCCGGTTTGTCCGGAACAATCCGCGGAACCGTGGTTGATGAGAGTGGAGCGCTGATCGCCGGTGCCCAACTAAAGCTGACGGGGCAAGATGATTCCTTACAGCGACAGGCGGTATCCGGTAACGATGGGCAATTCTGTTTTTCGAACATCGCTCCCGGGCCTTTCGAGCTGTCGGTAACTTCGGAGGGCTTCTCCACGCAAACCGTCTCAGGATTCCTGCATGCAGGGGAGATGGAGACGGTGCCCCAGATTGCGTTGAATGTGGCGGTCGCCCAAACCGACGTTGAGGTGACATTGACCACGGAGGAAGTGGCCCAGGAGCAGCTGAAGGTTCAAGAACAGCAGCGCGTGTTTGGTGTCATCCCCAATTTCTATGTCAGCTATATCCCCAATGCCGCTCCCCTCGATCGGAAACAAAAGTTCCAGCTCGCCTGGAAGACGGTGAAGGACCCGGTTACCATCGGATTGGTGGCAGCCGTCGCCGGAGTGCAACAGGCGCAAAATCACTTCGCCGGATATGGGCAAGGTGCCGAAGGCTATGCCAAGCGTTTCGGTGCCGGATATGCCGACACACTGACGGGGACGTTCATCGGAGGCGCCATATTACCGTCGCTTCTGAAACAAGACCCGCGCTATTTCTACAAGGGAACCGGCGGCACTCCCGCACGGTTTCGCTATGCCATTGCCAATGCCGTGATTTGCAAGGGTGACAATGGGCGGTGGCAGGTAAATTATTCGAATCTCCTCGGAAGCCTGGCTTCGGGCGGTATTTCAAATCTCTACTATCCACCCCAAGATCGTGACGGCGCGGAATTAACTTTTGAGAACGCGGCGATCGGGATTGGTGCCAGTGCCGTCACCAATCTGTTCCAAGAATTTATTATCCGGAAGTTCACGCCGAAAGCTCCCGGCCACGATCCGGCCAAGCCCTAAACTCCGTCCCACTCGTCGTACGAAAAGCCCGCATTTTTGGCCCGTCTCACTGTCTTTGGCTGCTGTGGGGTGCTGTTTACCCGTACTGTGTACCTCTGTCCGCTTTCGCACGCCGCATCCCAGCCGCGGACAGTCTCAACTTTGGGATCTTCCCTGCGGGTGCTGGCATCCAAGACCTTATCCCACTGTTTTGATGGCTTCATGATGGCCACAGGCATGCAATACACAATCGAAGGAAACGCTCTATGGATGCGGGGATAGAACACTTCACGACGTGCGAGGGGTTCACAAAACGTTACACCTTGTTACACCGGGAGTTGCTAACAACCGCATACGTCATGCGTCCAACGCGGTGATTATGGATGCGGTGATTACGGATTCGGAGGAAAAGGAACTTCTTAGCATGCGACAACGTATCTGACTACGTTGTCACAAGAGCCGGGCAAGCCAACCAGCTGGCCGAGCTCAAGATTTCAGGGGCTAAGGGATTGAACTCACTTTCGGTTTGGCGGCCCTGGTGAGCCCAACCCCTATCCGAGAGAGCGCTGTGGCTTGCGGCCTGAACGCTTTCTTTTTAGCCCCGCGGCATGATTGTAGGCCTTCGGCAGAGAAACGCAAGTCTTTTTGCCGAGGCTTTTCCCAAGCCCGGGCCGCCCAGAGCCGGTTCCCGACGCAATTCGGGAAGAAAA
>DASPVG010000026.1:0-7525 GCA_035622455.1 Terriglobales bacterium | reverse complement strand
GCATCCCAGGACGAAGGTCATTGTTGGGATCTGCAATTTCCGAACGAATGGTTATGCGATGGGTATTCGGATCCACCGTCTCGTAGACCTTCGAAACCCTGCCTTTCAATACGCGCCCGTTGAGGCCGATGAACAATATCGCAGCACCGTGTTAACAGCCTTTCAGAATGTTGCGGACACGCTGCATGCGCTCAAACAGGATGGCGATGGTCTCAAGGCTGCTGCCGCCGCAAGGGATGCCGCTAAGGTGACGCTCGATCTGACGACCCGACAAATGCAGGTCGGATATGTCCGCTACCTCACCCTCTTAAACGCAGAGCAGATCTACCAGCAATCCCTGATTAACCTTGTGCAGGCGCAGTCCAATCGTTATGCCGACACCGCAGCGTTGTTTCAGGCACTTGGCGGTGGATGGTGGAACCGCCCGGATGTCCCGAAAAACTAAAGTGCGCTTCAGAATCAACCGAGGCTCGATTCCCGACCGAGGTTGAACGAGACTGGGCAAACGGGGCTTTTCTCAAGAATCTTGGTGGTCTCGATAGCCTTCGATCGCATCCTAGGAGCTGGGAACGCGACCCTGAGAGAGGATCGCATTCGTCTCGGCGGGCGCATTCGAGGCGAGTTGAGAATCATGAGCTTCGAAGCAGGATCGGACGAAGGTCAGAGAAGGCCGGCCGGTATGTCGGCTAGCATCATACTGGCAAACACTATCTCGGGAGCCGACATAAGCTGATGCGCAGAGGCCGGATGCTAACCTGGACGGCCAGGAGTGTAGGTGTAGCGGCCCTCCGTCGTTATGGGCTCATCCTATTATTGAGTAGCTCGCTGCTGATGGCGGGGAAGGGTGTGGCCCAGGAGACAGGCAGCCAACCGGCGGGACAGGATTCCCCATCGAAACCGGCTGCGCAAGAGCCGGGCGGGCAGCAGGGGCAAACGCCGGACGCCTCGACCAAACAGCCGCAGGCGGGCAGCCAATCAGCAGCACAGGGGACGGTAGCGAAGGTGGAGGCTGGAGTTAACGCTGGAGTTAACAAGATGATGGATCTCCCGGCCGAATGGTTTCTGGGAGCCTACGTTCCCGCCAATCGAAATCTGCAACCGCTCGACAGCCAAGAGCGCATTCGAGTGTATGTGCAACAAACCTACCTGACCGGGGCCAGCTACTTGAAGCGGCTGGCCGCCGCCGGCGTGGATCAGGCGCGCGGTGTGCCCTCGGAATGGGGTGGCGGCCTGGGAGCCTACGGCGAACGCTTTGGCTCACGCTACAGTCAGTTCATCATTCAGAACACACTGACCTCGGCTGGGGACGCTATTTTGCGCTACGAGCCTCGCTATGACTTGTGCCGCTGCGAAGGATTTTGGCCTCGAACCCGACACGCGATGTGGCGCAACTTTGTGACTTACGACTCCACGGAACGGGCGAAAAAGCCGCAGGTTCCACTCTACGTGGCGTCGTTTGGAGCCGGTGCGCTCGCCACAACCTGGAAGCCTGCCAGCCAGAATCCCTGGCGGAATGGTGGTTACGCAGTGCTGGGGCAGGCTGGCTATGGAGCAATCTCCAACTGGCTGCAAGAATTCGCCCTGGATTTCGGACGCAAGCTCTCACGACACAAGGGCGCAAGCAGCCCGGGAGCGTAATCCACAGAATCTCGCAGCGTTGCTTCATGGGGAGCAGAGGATCTGTTTCTCGCCCTGCTGCCAGCGGATGAGCAGCACCCGATGCCCGACCTGTTTTCCGGTCTCGGAATCCATTCGGAATCGGCCGTGAAGCGTATGACAATCCAAGTCGCCTGCGGCGTCTCGTAGCTTGTCATTCTCGGTCGAACCTGCACGGCGAATGCATTCCGCGAGAATCACGCCAGCCGCAAAACTTCCGGCTGCGACATAATCGGGTAAACCGCCAAACTGTTCCTGAAAACTGTTTACGAACCAAGCGGAGCTTGGGCCAAGAATTTCCGGAAAGGTCACGCTCGGTTCCCACTGGCTTGGCCCCAGAACGCCCTCCGCGGTTGGACCCAGTTCGCGTGAAAAAGCCCGAATCCCGGCGGCAACGGCAGCTACTCGACCCACCGAGGCGGGCCAGTGTTGGCGAGTGCGCATGATGGCCAACTCGTCCGCGAAGCTGGCTGCCAGGACAACAACCTCCGGCTTGGTGCCGAGGAGGGCGGAAATTATCCGCGCGGGGTCGCCGAGCGGAGGCTGGATGGGGATCAGTTCGACCGATTGACCGAACCGTGCACCTGATTCAACGACTCCGCGCGCAACTTCCCCTGCGAAGCTTCCTTGTTTAGAGTACAGAACGGCAATGCGATCGAACCCGGAATTTTCCTGCGCCAACCACTGCGGAAGCGCGCGCAGGTAGTCACTGGCAGGACTTAAGGTATTGACCAGGTATCTCCAGCCGCTCTCGGAGATTCGATCGGAGGACCCGCCATGGTTCCACAAGACCTTCTTGTCTTTTTCTGCAATCTCGGCGGCGGCCATCGTCAGGCTGCTCGAATACGGCCCCACCAGAACGTCAACCTGATCCTCGCGGATGAGCCGAAGCAGGTTGTTGCGCACTTTGCCGGTTTGACTGCTATCGTCATACCAAATGAGTTGCACCGGTCTCGTTCTGCCGAATTCGAGGGCAATGCCGCCCAAACCATTCACGTAGGATTGCCACAGGAGACATCCTTCGAGCGCCTGCCGCCCTTGAAGTTCGAACCTGCCTGACAACGAAGCCGACAGTCCGACGGTAATGTGGCGCTCGACGGTCACAGGCCAAGGCCGATCGCTCAGCCGTGGGAACTGCTATTGGGGTGGAGGGGATTGCGGTTTATCCTTCTGATCTCCGCCTTTGGGAATTTCCTTGCCTTGATAGGTGATGGTTACGTTTGATCCGAAACGCTTGTAATTCGTATACTTCACCACCATGCGAATCCTGACGTCGGTCGCGACGAAATGCAGCGTGTCATCGGCTCGGGTGTAGGTTGGAAACCAGTATTTGCCGTCGACTTGCTCGCGCCAGGTGGTAAATTTGGGAAATAGGTTTTCATTCTCCCCGGCTTTGCCTTTCTTGGCGCGGGTTTCCGGAACCATTTGCCCATAAGTCTTCACGATCTGAAAGTCACGATCGTCGACCCAGATGCGCCCCTGGAAGTAGCGTTTGTTCTTTTCAATTTGCTTGGG
This sequence comes from Terriglobales bacterium, assembly GCA_035622455.1. Lineage (GTDB taxonomy): Bacteria > Acidobacteriota > Terriglobia > Terriglobales > Acidobacteriaceae > JAFAGX01. The sequence continues at coordinate 4,354 of DASPVG010000026.1, read as the reverse complement.
CGCCACGTCGAACACATAGCAGTGCAGTTCGTCTTCCTGCTGCTGTCCCACATATAACACGTTATATTGGCTGATCTCGTCGCTGGTGAGGACCATGGGGAAGCCATTTTCCAGGTCATCATAATCCTCGCGGCTCATGCTGATGCGCGTCAGGGTCGGCAGGGGGGCAAACACCACATTCTTCACTCTGTGTCCCCGGTCATCGAAGGTTACGTCGAACGCCTCCTGGAATTCACCGTCCGGCGTTTCTCCGTCCAGGGTCTGCATCTTGGCCGACTCGCGATAGCTATACTGGTCGAGCGCCTCCTTGAACTCCTTCTCTTTGGCTGCGAAGCGCTGAATGATCTCTTCCGGGGTGATGCCCTTGGGCGGCGAGGTGTCGAGCGGGCCCTCCTCCGCCGAGGCGAACGGCTTCGTCAGGCTATAGGCAACCATCACCAGGATCAGCAGCACCCTAACTCGACCACTTGTCATAGCCATAGTGTACCTAAATTCGAACCGGAAAGCTGGCCTTCGAGCGTTTCCTGAGCCCTTTCTCCTAACCCCTTTGCGATAAGGGGTGAAGGCCCCCAAAAGGGTCCATCCCGCCCGGTTATGTCCAGCGAGCGATTGGGCTCTGGACCACGGCAGCCGGGAGATTTCCGGCCTTCCGATGTGTCGTTGTAAGATGAAATTTCGTCCATGCCGTCCAGCCCGCGCCACGATACTCCGCCAGCATGGTCTTCCGCAGAGCAGGAAATCGTCCGTTTGGCGGAACGAGCCGAGGTTCGCTCGGCTTATGCCTGGTTCGGTCATCACGAGGCACAATTGGCCGATTGGCAGCTGGAACTCTCGCGCATACCGGCTCCACCTCTCGGCGAGGCCGCCCGCTCCAGCTGGCTGAAACAACGCTTTCAGGAGTTGTACCTCGAAGAGACGCACAGCGATGAGGTGGGCAACGTATTCGGCATTCTGCCCGGTACCTCCAGACAATTGGTCTCGTTGAGCGCTCACCTAGATACTGTGTTTCCCGCCGGCACCCCCCTGAACTTCCGCCAGACCGGCAACCGTCTGTATGGGCCCGGCGTATCTGACAATGGGGCGGGAGTCACAGCCCTCTTAGCCATCGCGGCGGTACTGCGCCAAGCCAAGATTTTGCCCGGCGACTCGATCCTGTTCGTTGGAAATGTCGGCGAAGAGGGGGAAGGCAACCTGTGTGGCATGCGTCACATTTTCTCGGTGCCGCGTTGGAAGGATTCCATTCGCTACAGCGTCATTCTCGACGGCGCGGGCTCCGATACCATCGTCGCCGAGGCCTTAGGCAGCCGGCGCTTCGAAGTCATCGTGCGCGGCCCGGGCGGCCATTCCTGGAGCGACTTCGGAGCTCCCAACCCTATCCTGGTGCTGGCGCGCACTCTCCACGGCTTTGCCCAGACTCCTCTCCCGTCCACCCCGAAGACCACCTTCAACGTGGGTGTCATTCGTGGGGGCACCTCAGTGAACTCCATCCCGGAATCAGCCAGCATGCGAGTCGACATCCGCTCTACTTCCATGACGGAAATGGAGCGTTTGGAAGCAGCTTTGCGTCGCGCTCTGGAACTGGCAATGGAGCAGGAAGAGAGGGATGCCGAGCGACGCCAACCGAGCCAACGCCGTTCTTCCGGCCTAAGCCATGAGCTGATTGCGATTGGCAATCGACCGGCGGGCGAGCTCGAACCAAGCACGCGTTTGATGAAGGTGATTCGCGCGGTCGATGCCTACTTGGGCAACCCGGCGCAAGTCCAGCGCGCTTCGACCGATGCCAATATTCCCTTGTCGTTGGGTCGGGAGGCGATCGCCATCGGTGGTGGCGGTGCGGGCGGCGGAGCTCACACTCTGCAGGAGTGGTTCGATGCCAGCGGACGTGAACTAGGGCTTAAGAGAATCTTGCTCACCGTCCTGGCGTTGGCAGGTCTGCCAGAATAGTCCTCGCTCGTTGAATTTATGCCCCGGGGCTTCGATGCCAGCCGGGTTTTGGTTTTTGGGACCAGGGGCAGCCAAGGTTAGCGGGCGGTCCGGCGCCTGGACATTAGGCCAGAATTTCAGAACCTTGTTTTGGCGATCGGCTTGAAGGGAATGCGCACCACCGCCTGGAGCGCCACCGGTTTGCCGTCCCGCAGAGCAGGCAGGAAGCGCCATCCGAGCAGCGCGTTGCGGGCAAACTCGTTCAGACGATCGTTAGTACCGGTCAGAATCGTCACCTCTTGAACATGTCCATCGCTTGCAATCATCGCCGAAAGCGTTACCGTTCCTTCGACATTCTCGCGCATCAATTCGAGGGGATAGGCAGGGGCCACCGTCCGCGTGGCGATGGGAGCGAGGAGATCGCCTCTCGTCTCCCCTTCCTGCACCTCAGAAAAGTGCATGACCCAACTGCCGGCCGAGGAGCTCAGATTGGGTACGCTCAGAGTCATGCCGTATGATCGGCGCGACCCAAAGACTTGCCGCTCTACCTCAGTTTCTTGATCAGCGGGGATTTCCCGCGCAACCGTACGGGGAACCGACGCCTTGGCAATCAACCTTGAATCTCCCGACCCTCGCTCGGGGTCAGCTTGCTCGGTTCCTCCCCCGGGATTCGGAGTCGACTCCGTTTTGCCGCGGGTGCCAACCAACAGCCCAGGCGGGAGACCCGGGGCACTCTTGCCGAATACGCTGCCGAAAGTGCTGCTCGGTTGAGCGTTGGTCGCGGTGCGCCGAACCTGGATATCAGGCGTGCCGGCTGCGTCTTCCTTGCCCTCCGGTCCCGCAGCAAAGGCGCCGCGACGGTTGCCGTTTGGCATCTCCACCGGTCGAGGTGCCGCCGGCTGCACATTGAGCGCGACCAATCTTCCGTGCTCGGTCGAGATTTGCGTGCCCTCCTCTCGAGGAGGCGGTGGAACTACGGGCGTTGCCGCATTCGAGAGTGAGGCCTGGGACATCGCCGGCAGCGCGCGCTGCGCCTCGACCGGCAACTGAGGCGCGGGGGACACCACCTGGGCGCGACCAATATTGATGTCGCGCCGATCGAGCGATGCCATCTCGATTGCCGGAGGCGGTGCGATCGCCGGCTGGGCAGTAGGAGTCTCGCCCGTCCGAAGCGTCGCCTGAATCTCTGGTGCGGGCGCGATCACAGCTTGGGACAAAACCGGAATGGGTTCGATCCTGCTCGGCTCGACTTCCGGTGGAGGCGCAATGGCCGAGGCCGGCAACTGAGCCTGTCTTAGTTCCGATACTCGGGTGGCAGTGGCTGCCGCTGGAATGCGGGGGTCGGGCTGCGCCCACGCGACAATATTCGGCAGCGGCGTGTCGTGGTTCAACTCCAGGTTTGGCGGACTTACAATCGTCTGCCGATCATTCCCCGAATTCGGCGGCACCGAAACGATGGCTTGAGCCGCCTTGGCCGGAGCCCCTTTTTTCGCGGGCTCGCTGCTTTCAACTGCGCTCTCCAAAGTTGGCAGGTACTCCGCCAATTCGTAGCGGATCACGTCCGAGCCGGCAAAAACAAGCGGAGCTGCCGGGTGCGGTCTTAGCGGACCCAGGCGTGCAATTGTACAAAGGGCGAAGATCGAAAGGCCGTGAAGCATCGCAGACTCGGCGAACCTGCGCCACGGCAGGCGCGAACCCACAAAAACGTCAGGCCAAAAAGCGGCGCTCGTCGAAGACAAGGAGATAGCCGGTGACTCGGGTGCCGAGAACAGGGCAGAAAAATTGCGTAGCAGACCCCGGTGCCAGGGTTCGAGAGTAATCAGCAATGTCAGGCTGGTGGCGGTGTCCTGGGGCGGGCTCGATGGGGATTCTATGGCTGGCAACCTAAGTTTTATGCTCATGTCCGAACTGGCCAACCATTATAGCTGGCGGCGTCGCTTTCTCATGCTGCGCTTCCGTGTTCTAATACCGCAATGAATCAAACCGGGAAACTGCTCGCCCTACTCTTGTTGGGCAGCGCACAGGTCGTCTGCCAAAGCAGTTCCCAGGCTCCCCGTCGATCCGAAAACTACTCAGGGATGTACATGTTTCTCCGCGACGGAGAATTCGTTCAAATCACGGTCGAAGACGAAGGGCGGCTGACGGGCTTTATTTCTCGCTATGGAGATGACGACAGCGATCGTGGGGTCTTTCTCAATCAGTTTTTCAAAGAAGGCAAACTGGATGGAACCCAACTCAGTTTTGTGACTCAAGTGGTACACGGCGTTTCGTTTGAATTCAAAGGCCAGGTGGTGCGCGGGCCGGGTAAGACGCTGCAGGATGAGGCCTACTACGTTCTCGAGGGCACGCTCATCGAATCTCGTTGGCAAGACAAGAAGGCTTCCTCGACCTCGCACCAGGTTGTCTTCAAGTCTTTCCCCAGGGATAAGGA
>DASPVG010000025.1:0-13512 GCA_035622455.1 Terriglobales bacterium | reverse complement strand
TTGGGCTCATCCGGACCGGCGCTCTCTCCATCCACAACGAAGCGCCCTCGACGAAATCGTGGATTCTCGTCGTGGCTGGCGGCAAATCGCTCCTCGCTCGCATCGTATGCTTCAGGATCGACAAATCTTGCTTCGCTCTCCGGGCTGATCGCCGAATCACGCTCGGGTTCAAATCTAGGCTTCATGAGGAAAACGCTCCGAGCTCACAAATCCTGCCCAGGCTGACGCTTATGCCGACAGCCGGATGGATAAAAAACGGGATGGAAGGAGCACGCGACAGAATCTTCGGATCGGACATTTCGAGCTTCCTACGCTTGGCCACTCCTCGAAGGAGGACTTAACCGAGCAGTTTCCTCTCGACAAAATCGAGTGAAATTAGAGCTAAATTCGATGAAGCTGGCCGGGAATGTCGGAATGCTTCCCGTTTTGCGACCCGGACCCGCAGCATGCTAACGTCACCTTACCCGAGCCAGCAGTTTCGTTTCGGGGAGGTCGCACGGTTTCGATGACTTCCCGCATCCGATTTCTTATCACGACCGCCTTTCTCTGTCATCACTTACTCGCTCCCCGCTTAGTTACCAGCCAGTTGCTTTCATTCGGCCCGCAAGCACAAACGCCCGCCGCACGGAAGACTTCGTCCACGCTCAACGAGGAGCAGGCCACCATCATCGCCATCACACAGGAAAAAGTAGGTCCCGTCTATAAATTGCATGGAAAGGCCGAAATTCATTACGGAACCTACATCTTGCGGGGCGATGAAATGACCTACAACTCGGATACTGGAGACACCACCGTCGAAGGCCACGCGGTACTCGACGGGGGCCCCCATGATGAACACCTCGAGGCAAGCCGCGGCACCTACAATTTAAATACCGAGATTGGACGCTTTGAACATGCCACGGGCAGCCTGGGAGCACGGGTGCACGGAAGCCGGCTGCTACTGACCTCCTCGAATCCATTCTTCTTCCGCGGAAAGGTGGTGGAACAAACCGGCCCCAATCATTACAAGGTGTACGACGGCCTGGTCACAACCTGTGATCTGCCGCGACCCAAATGGGAGTTTCTGGCAGCGAAGGTCGATGTCGAGGTCGGTGGCACGGCGAAGATCTATCACTCAACCTTCGGGCTCGAAGGCATTCCGGTCTTCTATCTCCCCTTCGCCACCTTGCCGGCCGAACGTCTGCCTCGCCAATCAGGCTTTCTGATCCCGAACATCGGCCAGTCTTCGGTTAAGGGAACCATTCTCGGGGAATCCCTATTCTGGGCCATCAATCGCAGCATGGATGCCCACATCGGGGCGGATTACTTTTCCAAGCGCGGCTGGGCCCCGATGGGGGAGTTTCGCGCCTGGCCAAAAGAAACGGCATTTGTGGACTTCAACTATTTCCAGGTTCTCGATCGTGGCTACGGTTATCCGCCACAGAACCAGGGGGGCGAGGAGGCGCGGTTCACGGCAGAAGACAAATTCGGGCAGAAATACCGCGGCGTGGCCGACGTCGATTACTTGAGCTCTTTCACCTTTCGTCTCGCCTTCAGCGACGTTTTCACCGAAGCGGTCAACTCCGAAGTGAAATCCGATGCCTTTCTCTCCTCGACCGGAAGCGGAACTTTCTACAATGCCGCGATGGAGCGATACCAGGACTTTGAGAGCACCACCCCGGGTGATGTGATCACGATTCTGCACGCTCCCAGTGCGGAGTTGACGGGCGTAGACCAGCGGATCGGCAGCTCACCTCTGTACTGGTCGTACGATCTCGCGATCGATGGGCTCTCTCGCAGCGAACCGGGGTTCAGCACGGCTCCCCTGGTCGGGCGCTTTGATATCAACCCGGTTTTGTCCCTGCCGCTTCGCGCCGGAGGCTGGTCGATTCGTCCGGAACTCTCCCTGCGCGATACTGCGTATACCCAACAGTTGCGTACGTCTTCGACCGGAGTTTCTAGCGCGGTCTCCGAGACCATCAATCGCAAGGCGCTCGAAGGCTCGGTCGAGGTGCGTCCTCCGGTCCTGGCCCGGATCTTCGATCGCGAGTTCCTGGGACGCAAGTGGAAGCACACGATCGAGCCCCGCGTGGTCTACCAGTATGTGACCGGGATCGATAATTTCCCGAGCATCTTACGTTTCGATCATCGTGACATCCTGACCAACAGCAATGGAGTGGAATATAGCGCGGTGACCCGACTTTTCGCCAAACGTACCCGAGCCGGACCCGAGAACTGCGCCCAGCCCGGGATGCCGGCGCTTTTTGTCGGGGGTCCGGCTCCTTATCACCCCATCCCCTGGGTTCGGCAGTCTCAGCCGGCCGAACTGCCCTGTGACACGAGCTCCCAGGCGAAGGAGGTGGTCACTTGGGAGCTGGCGCAGAAGTATTACATCGATCCCAATTTTGGCGGCGCGCTGGTGCCAGGACGGAGCAATGTTTTCACCAGTACGATCGATTTGACCGGCACATCGTTCCTGTTCGAGCCCCGCCATCTTTCCCCTCTGATCTCGCGGCTGCGGGTTCAAACCAGCTCGAGGACCGATGTGGAATGGGATGTAGACTACGATTTCAAACAAGGGCAAATCAATTCGAGCACCGCCCTGGTGAACTACCGGCTTGGGCCCTTCACCTTCGGTGGGGGCGACGCGTTCCTGCGCGTGCCCCCCGAGTCCGGTTTCCAAATGCCGACTCCCGCGCCGCAGACTTTCAACCAATTTCGCCTCCTGTTGGGTTACGGTCACACCAATAAGCCGGGGTTCAGCGCAGCTCTGAATATCGGGGTTGACGCGGAACTGAACTTCGTGCAGTACACCGCAGTGCAGGCCACTTACAACTGGAACTGCTGCGGGATTAACCTCGAATACCGCCGGTTCGAGCTGGGTACGGTACCGAATGAGAACGAGTTCCGCTTCAGCTTCTCTCTGGCCAATCTAGGGTCTCTGGGGAATCTACGGCGGTCGGAGAGATTGTATTAACCATTCCCCTCCGCCCCTGCCCAGAATCGGGGCAAAGTATTACCATACCGTATGCCTTGTTCCGCCGATCTGGCAGCCAAGCGGGCGGCACTTGAGGGACACATTCGTGCCTTGGGTCGCACCCTCATTGCCTATTCAGGGGGCGTGGACTCGGCTTTTCTCGCCTGGGCTGCCCATCGTGCGATTAGCTCAAATATGCTGGCCGTCCTGGCCGATTCTCCCAGTTTGGCCCGCACTCAGTTGGCCGATGCCAAGGCTTTCGCGGACGAACAGGGGATCCCCCTGGCCATCATCCGAACCGAAGAACTGGACCGTCCCGAATATGCCCGCAATGATGGCTCCCGCTGTTATTTCTGCAAAGATGAGCTGTTCACGGTAATGGAAAAATATCGGGAGAGCCACGGGTTCGACAGCATCGCCTACGGCGCCAACCTGGACGATCAGGGCGATTTCCGGCCGGGGCAAAAGGCAGCGCAGGAGCACAAGGTGGCTGTTCCCCTCGTTCAGGCCGGCCTCAGCAAGCAAGAGGTGCGAGAACTCGCCCGCCATGCCGGATTGCGCGTCTGGGACAAGCCGGCCTCGGCCTGCCTTTCCTCCCGCATCGAATACGGCCGCACGGTCACCCGCGAGAGCTTAAGCGTGGTGGAGCAAGGGGAAGAAGGTCTTCGCAATTTGGGCTTTCGTCAATTCCGGGTTCGACATCACGGCGAGATCGTGCGCATCGAAGTGGATCCTCAAGAAATGCCGCGTGCGCTCAGCCCGGAAATGGCGGCGGCCATGACTCGCGTTTTCAAGGGGCTTGGATTCAAGTTCGTCACCTTGGATCTTGAAGGCTTCCGCTCCGGCTCGATGAATGCCCTGCTTTCCGCCGACAAGCTGTTGCCCAGGTAGTAAATCATCGCACGATCCTCGTTCCTCGACGAGCGGGTTGGCTCTCTCGCCGTGTGAGATAATCGTTGCTTATTCTCAATGGGCGGGGGATTGTGGTCTTGTTGCGCCGTGTGATCTTGGTTCTTGTGCTCATCTGCCTAGGCTGCTCGGCTCAATCCGCTCCTCCCGACGAGGTTCAGCGAATCGAGCGCCAGGTACGCGTCTTTTACTCCATCCCCGCGAACGTAAAGATCACGGTTGGGCCCTTGCGCCCGAGCGACTTTGCCGGCTATAGCGCCCTGACGATCCACATGGATAGCGAGGAGAAGAAGCAGGATTATGAGTTCCTACTATCCAAAGATGGAAAGACGCTGCTGCGGTTGACCAAGTTCGATCTGACCAAGGACCCTTATGCTGAGATCATGAAGAAAATCAATGTCGCCGGCCGCCCGGTGCGCGGCAACCGCGACGCCAAGGTCACGATCGTCAGCTTCGATGACTTCCAGTGTCCGTTCTGCTCCCGCATGCATCAGATGCTGTTTCCGGAATTGCTGAAGGAATACGGCGACCGCGTGCAATTCATCTACAAGGATTTTCCCCTGACCGAATTTCATCCCTGGGCAGCTCATGCCGCGGTCAATGCCAACTGCCTGGCCGCGCAAAACAACGACGCATACTGGGAGTTCGCGGATCACGTCCACGGCAACCAGCAGGATATCAGTCGGGAAAAGGGCCATGACGCACAGTTTGCCGTGCTCGATCGTCTGACCAACGAGGAGGGACAGAAGCAGGGGCTGGACCAGGCCAAGCTCGCGGCTTGCATCAAAGCACAAAACGAAGATGCCATCCACGCCTCGGTCAAGGAAGGCGAGAGCTTGGGAGTGAATGGAACGCCCACCCTGTTCATCAATGGGCAGGAATTGGATGGAGCCGTCCCCGTGGCGGACGTCCGGGCAGCCATCGACCAGGCCTTAGAACAAGCTGGGGTTCCGGTTCCCGCCCATCCCACGTCCCCGGCTGCCAGCGAGTCGCCATCGGCGCGCTGATGAGCCCCATCAGGATGGGCGCATCTGAAAGCGGAGGAAACCGATTGAAAACCTTATTTTGTGTCTTCCTGGCGATGAGCCTGTCGCTCGGGGCGACGCTGGGTTGCGATGTCAAACATTCCGGCGGCAATGCCGTGGCAGCCTCGGTCGATGGGAGAAACATCTATTACGCTGACCTCGAGAAGTATTACCAGAACCAAGCCGCCGGCTCCGAGCGCCAACCCGTGGGGGAACAAGCAACCGTGCTGCGGCTGCAGATTCTGAGCACCCTCATCGATAACGAACTCGTGATGCGCCAGGCTGAGAAGCAGGGACTGCTCGCCACCGATGAGGAAGTCGATCGCAAGCTCAACGAGATCAAGTCGCCCTTTACCAAGGAGCAGTTTGACGCTCGCCTGAAAGAGCGCAAGCTGACCTTAGATGACTTCCGGCACGATCTGCGCCAATCCTTGACCGTCGAGAAAGTCCTGAACAAAGAAGTCACTTCCAAGATCACTATTTCCGATCAAGACATTACGAACTATTACAACGCGCACCGAGCCGAGTTCAACTTGGTGGAGCCGCAGTATCATCTGGCACAAATTTTCGTGACCACCGTGCCCAATCCGCAGGTTCATAACCTGAAGAACGACAAGGCCCAGAATGAGCCGGAAGCGCGCCGGAAGGCACAGATGCTCGAAAATCGCCTGGACAGCGGCGACGATTTCGGCAACCTGGCCATGGGCTATTCAGAAGACCCGGAAACCTCGGGGAACGGAGGTGACTTGGGGTTTGCTCCTGAGTCGTCCTTGAAGAACACCGATCCCGCCACGCGAGAGATGGTGATGCGGCTCAAACCCACCCAGTACAGCCCGGTTGTCGCCATCGTCAATCCCAATAGCGGCCAAGTGGTCGCATTCCGCATTATTAAGCTGATTGCCAAGGAGCCGGCTGGACAACGCGACCTGAAGGATCCTCGGGTGCAGGAGACGATACGCGCCCAGCTGCGAGACCATCGCGAACAACTTCTGAAATTGGCCTATTATGAAGTCCTGCGCGACCAAGCCAGGGTGGAGAATAATTACGCGCAACGGGTTTTAGCCCAGGAGGGAGTGGCACAATAGCCCTTGTGGTTCCTGGCGCCAGGCTCTATTCGATAATCGCGAGTACATCCCCGGCGTTCACCGCGGTTCCTACATCCGCCAGGATCTTTTGCACGACCCCTTTCTTCGGAGATCGAACCTCGTTCTGCATTTTCATGGCCTCAACCACCAGGACGCCTTGGCCGAGTTCGACCTCAGCATTCTCGCCGAGCAGCACGCGCACGACTTTCCCCGGCATGGGTGCAACTAGTTTTTTTAGCCCTGGGGCCTCGCCGCCCCTTCGCTTGCGGCCGCGGAGCGAGCGTGGGTCGCGTATCTCCGCCCAGTAGCGACCGCGGCCGAGCGAGAGATAGAGGCCGGCCGGGGTGCGTTCGCGCCTGACCTCATAGGCTTTGCCGCCGACCAGAAGGGACAGTACGTCGCGGCGTGCAAGAACTCCATCCACGTGAACATCCTGGCCGTCCAGGCGACACTGCCAGCCTCCCTCGGAGCGCCTGAGCTCCAGGCGGTAGGTCTGGTCGTCGATGGTGACCTCGTAAAGCATGGCCGCGCGACAGCTATCGGGTCACGATCCGAGCATTGTCGGATCGACCGTCACTCGGAATTCGTCGATCTTGGGTTCCCACGACGGGCAATGGGCCCAAAATCGGTTCGGTTCACCGCTTCGAATCTGGCGGCTCGCTTCCAACCCGATGGGGAATCGCCAGCCGCGGCTGAGTTCCCGTTGCCCGATACCGCCGCCGGGGAATCGAGCATGGCGAACAGTCCGGCGGCAATCGCTGCAACTCTTGCCTGTTGCGGCTCGGGGCCCGCCGGAGGGGAACCAAGCAGCCGCTCGAGATAACCCGTATCGACCTTCCCGGCTCGAAAATCAGCATCGGCCAGGATCCTTCGGAACAAGGAAAGGTTGGTCTTGATCCCACCCACAAAATACTCGTCCAGCGCACGCTCGAGTCGCGCCACGGCCTGCCCCCGGTTCGTGCCATAGCCGATCAGCTTGGCAAGCAGGGGATCATAATCGGAAGGCACGGTCCAGTCCTCGTAGATGCCGCTGTCGTGGCGGACTCCGGGGCCGGAAGGCGCCACCAGGAGCGTGATCTTGCCTGGACTCGGAAAATAGTTGTTTTCGGGATCTTCGGCGTAAATGCGGCACTCGATCGCGTGCCCGCGGATTTGAACGTCATCCTGGCGAAAAGGCAGCTTCTCCTGGGCGGCAATGCGGATCTGCAGATGAACCAGATCAAGCCCGGTCACAAGCTCGGTGACCGGGTGCTCAACCTGCAAGCGCGCATTCATCTCGAGAAAATAGAATTTTCGATCCTGGTCGACGAGAAACTCGATTGTGCCGGCGTTCGAATATCGCCCACTCTGGGCCACGCGCACCGCAACTTCGCCCATCTGGCGCCGCAGGTCGTGATCGACCAGGGGAGAAGGCGCCTCCTCGAGCACCTTCTGATGACGGCGCTGCATTGAACACTCCCGTTCGCCAAGATAGACGGTGTTGCCATGTTCGTCGGCGAGCACCTGCATTTCGATGTGACGCGGGTTCAGGATTGCCTTTTCGAGGTACACCTCGCCGTCCCCAAAGGCTCGCAAGGCTTCGCTCTGGGCGGCTTCGAGCGCTGATTCGAGCTCCCGTGGCTCGTGGACCAGGCGCATTCCTTTGCCGCCCCCGCCGGCGGCAGCCTTGAGCATTACCGGGTATCCGATCTTCGCCGCCACCTTCTCGGCTTCCTTTCTCGATTTCAAGCCTCGCGAACTCCCCGGCACGACCGGTACGCCCTCCTTCTCCAGATGCTGCCGGGCACGCGTTTTCGATCCCAGGATTTCCATGGCGGCCGGGCTGGGGCCGATGAATTTTAATCGGGCGTCTGCACACGCCTGGGCAAACTTCGCATTTTCCGAGAGAAAGCCGTATCCGGGGTGAATCGCCTCCGCGCCGCTCAATTTCGCGGCATGAAGGATCTTTGGCACGTTCAGGTATGATTCCGCGGCCAATGCCGGGCCGATAGGATAGGCCTCATCGGCTTTGAGCACATGCATGGCCGTCCGATCGACATCGGAGTACACCGCAACCGATGCGATTCCAAGCTCGCGGCAGGCACGAATGATGCGCACCGCGATCTCTCCCCGATTGGCGATCAGAATCTTTTTGAACATCGCTATCGATTAAAGATGTCGGGATGGCGGCAGAGCGGGGTCGCGACCCTAACCAGGTAAATTCTACCGGATCGCCTCGAGGAAACGAGCTCACCCGCTGGGACTCGGGAACACTCCGTGACGGAAACTCGGCAGCAAAGCCTTCGGCTAGGAGGATTAACTACTGCTTGTTCCCTTGATCCATCGTGATGCCCTGATTGCCGGGCTGCTTTTCGGCCTTGGCTTTTTTGGTGGCCATGGTCTTGTCTACCCACTCATCCGCCGTTTTCAGGTCGGCAGCGCGGGCGGCGGGATCGTCGCATTCGAGGTCTGCCTTCTCGCGGTATTCAAGATTCATGTAGGCCATGGCATCGTCGTAATCCGGGCGCAACTCAAGGGCCTTGCTCAGGACACTGATACCGTCGTTGATGACGTCGGAGTATTGTTGCCTGAGCTGGTCGCAAACCTGCTTCTGTTCCTTATTCTTCACATTCAACGGCTCGTCGGGCTTCAGCCCCAGCTTTGCACGTGCCTCCATGCGCGGCTGGTAGGACTGCGTCCAATCGATCACGCCAATTGAATAATAGGGTTCAGGATCATTCGGGTCCACGGTAATGGCCATGCGATAGTACTTCTTGGCATCGTCAAACTTCTTCATTTGGAGGTAAAGGTAGGCGATCCCTTTCACGCTGTTGATATTCTTCGGATCGCGCTGCAAAACCTGCTGATACTGATCGATGGCCTCGGTTGCCATGCGGGTATTATCTTCGGCATCGACTCCGGGAATGTATTGCTGAGCATAGGCTGTCGCCAGATAAAGCCGGGCATTGATCAGACTGGGATCGAAGGCAACCGCCTGTTGAAAGTGATCGATGGCCTGCTCATATTTGGCGTTCTTGTAGGAGGCCACGCCCTTATTCAGTTGATCGCGCGCCCTCAGCTTGTTGCACCCCGTAGCCGACAGCAGAATCAGCCCTGTTGCCACAAGCGCCAGCACACGTTTCGTGTCTCTCATTCGTTTCCTCGCGAAAAAGTGCCCTGGACCTTCTCCGAACGCACCCCGCACGCATTCACGGAGGCGATCGGCTTCCGGTCTAAGCCCTGGTAGAGAGATACATCCAAAACCCGATGAAGGCTGCCTCGTCCGCGTCGGGCTTATCCGCCGGCTTCGATCTTGGCGGTGATCAGACCCACCTTGTCTACGCCGGAAGCATGGGCAATGTCAATGACATTGGCTACATCGGCAAATGGCACATTGTCATCGCCTTTCACAAACATCACCTTTTCGGCGCGGGTCTTGAAGATGTCGGTCAGCCGCGATTGCAATCCGTCCCAAGTAGTGTCTTCCTGATTGATCTTGAGAGCCGGAGCCTGGCCAGGGCCGCGATCAATTAACTGCACCACAATCGTTCGGCTGGTGTCGGGCTGTTGCTTCTGGTTGGGAGGTGGTGGTTGGGGAACTAGCGCATCCAACCCCTTCGGCGTCAGCGGCGTGATCACCATGAAGATGATCAACAAGACCAAAAGCACATCGATGAGTGGCGTCACGTTGATGTTGGCGTTCTGGCCCCCACTCGGGCCCATTGCCATTCCCATATGGTCTCCTCTATTGCCCCGGGCTGGCCCCTGGCGCGGGCGGTGTTGTCGGCGTGGTTGCCTTGCGCTGATCGGTTAGCAAGCCCAGCTCGTCGACGCCGGCAGAACGAACGTTGTCGACGACTGACACCACGGACCCGAACTTGGCTCGAGCATCGGCGCGGATGAAGACCCGCTTGTCTACCCGGCTGGCGAGGCGATCCTTCACCTTCTGGGTCAACTGATCGGGCGCGGTTTGGTCGTTGCCGAAGAAAATCTTGCCATCTCGCATCACGGCTACGACCAGCGCATCTTCCTTATCGGCATCCGGCATCGACTCCGGGTTATTCACTTTGGCCAGGTCAACGCTCACGCCCTTCTGCAACATGGGCGTAATGACCATGAAAATGATCAGCAACACCAACATCACGTCTACCATGGGCGTGACGTTGATATCGGAGTTGACTTTCGCCCCTTCGTTTCGTTTGGCGAGTGCCATACGCTACTCTCTCCTGCTGTTCGCATCGGGCGGAGCCGGAATCCGACGCCGCCGAGCAACTCCAACTTCAAAGCCAATCCGGATCGGAGCTTAGGACCGGCGCATCCCTCGCCGCTTCAGGAAGTAATCGATCAGTTCGCTCGACGAGTTGTCCATCTCCACGTCAAAGGCTTCCACGCGGCCGGTCAGGTAGTTGAACATCATCACGGCGGGGATGGCGACGAACAATCCAATGGCGGTCGTCACCAGGGCTTCTGCGATACCACCCGCAACCGCTCCGAGACCGGTAGCCTTCTGCTCGGAGATCCCGCGGAAAGCATTCAGAATGCCCATCACGGTGCCGAATAGGCCTACGAATGGGGCGGTGGAACCGATGGTCGCCAGGCCGCCGAGACCACGCTTCAACTCCGCGTGCACGATCGCTTCGGTGCGCTCGAGAGCGCGTTTCGAGGCTTCGATGGTCTCGCCCGGAATCTCCCCACTTTCCTGGTGAGCTCGGAACTCCATCAGGCCGGCGGTGACAACCTTGGCCAGGTGGCTCTTCTTGTTGCGCTCCGCTACCTTGATGGCTTCGTCAATCTTGCCGTCGCGCAAGGCCCCGGCTACTGCGGGCGCGAATGCCCGCGACTGTTTTCTCGCCGCACTGAATGCCATCCAACGATCAATCATGACGCCGATTGACCATCCCGACATGATGAACAGAATAATGACCACGCCTCTCGCCGTAGGCCCCATTTGCCTCCATAGCGAAATCGGGTCCCAACCCACCGGCTGTTCCTGAAAAAGCCAAACCGCCATGGTGGATACGTTACTCAGGGTATGGGTTGCTAGATTGGCTAAAAACATGAGTTGCTTTTCCCTCCTCAGATCTGGTTCTACTGCGGGTCACTTGCGCTACCGCCTGAACTGTCTCTTCCCTCTACGCCTGAACTCGCTAGCCTCCAGACAAGGTGAAGTTGACCGTAATTTGCGTTTCCACCTCGACTGGCTCGCCGTTCAGAATGTAGGGCTTGTACTTCCATTGCTTCACGGCTTCGATGGCAGCCGGGGCGAGCATAGGGTGGCCGCTGATCAGATGCAGATTCTCGATGCTTCCATCCTTACTGATCTCGGCCGCAAGAAGCACACTTCCTTGGATGCGCGCTTGCCGAGCCAGGGGTGGATAGGTCGGCTGGACCTTACGGATCAGGAGCCCTTGGGTTACGCCCTGGGATACGCGTACCCGGGTGGGCGTAGCCACCTTCGGCACGGCAACCGGGGTGGAACTGATAATTCCGCCGATGACTCCTCCCATCTGGCCCCCGGGAACACCACCCGGGACACCACCGACAACACCGGCTGACGACATCTCCGGCGGAGCCTCGTCTTCCTTGATCATCTGGACTTTCTGGGGAATCTTGGTCGGAGTGCGCAGCTGGCCATTAACAATGTCGGTCTGAACCTGCTTCACGATGTGAACGGGAGCGGCCGCCGGTGGGGGTGGAGGGGGAGGCGGTGGCGGGGCCACCAGAAATGTCATCAATTGCCCTTTGGGCAAGGCTTCCGTAAATAGAAGTGGAATCAACACCAGGATGCCTACGAAGACTGCCTGCAGGACGAAGGAAAGCGTGGTCGTCATTCCCCGCTTGGTTCTTAGTCTCCCACCAGATTCGATGAGGCTGTCCTCAAACATAAGACTCCTCCTACACTGACCCTAAGAACTAATAGACACCGACGGAGCTCGTCTTGCTCCCAAAGAGATCTGCCAGGGCGGTCAAACCGAAAACCGGATGATAGTAACCCAAAGTCCTCGTAATGACAAACCGATTCGGGGGGGGCTGGCCGAAAGGCCTCAAGGACTTAGGCCTTGGCCTTCATCTTTTCCCGTCGGTTACGTTCCTTGTCGGCCGGGACCATGACGGGCTGCCGCCCCCGATTCGCCCGCCAATCCTGATACGCCACCAGGATGGGCGCGGCAATCGCGATCGATGAGTACGTCCCAATCAGGATGCCGATGACCAAGGCGAAGGAGAAACCATGTAAGACCTCGCCTCCAAACAGGAATAGGGCGAGCACGGTCAGAAACGTCAAGCCTGCCGTCAGAATGGTTCGGCTCAAAGTCTGGTTGATGCTCCGATTTACGATGTCGGAGAGCTTCTCCCGGCGCATCAGCTTGAGGTTCTCTCGAATGCGATCGAAGACCACAATAGTGTCGTTATTCGAGTAGCCGATGAGGGTCAAAATGGCGGCGATCACGGTCAACGAGATTTCTTTGTTGACCAAGGAAAAAGCGCCTACCGTGATCAACGTGTCGTGGAACACCGTAATGACGGCAGCCACGCCGTAGATCCATTCAAAACGCACCGCCAAATAGACCAGCATTCCCGCCAGAGAATACAGGGTGGCAAGCTTGGCCTGGGTTCTCAGCTGTTCTCCCACTTGGGGTCCCACGATCTCTACATTTCTCACGCTGAAGCCGGAGAGAAAGAAACCGTCCTTGAGGGAAGCAACAACCGCAGGATCGGCGACAGCCTTCACTTCGTCGATCGAAGACAACACGCCGCCTTTCGTCTTGTCACGATAATCCAGGATCGCCTGGGCGGTCTGAGCGTAACGCTCAGCCGCATCGCTGCCCAGATGCAGGGGATCTTTTTCGAGCAGATAGCCCTTTACCGTCAGCATGCTCTCGTTATTCAGGTCCAGCTTGTCAGCCGGGGCGTTCGACTCCAGCGCGTGAATGATCTCGAGCTTGCTCTTGTCGAGCGCCTGCTCGCCGGTTTCCTTTTCCGAGACATCGATCAGAACTTCGTTGTTGGCGGCCTGGCCGTAGCGCTGGATGCGCGCATTGTGGAGTCCGGCGCGGTCCATCGCGGCACGGATCGCGCCGTCGTCGGGAGTTTGCGCGAACTTGACGTAGACGAGCGTTCCCCCACGAAAGTCCACGCCGTAGGGAATTCCGTGCCAGAAAAGCATGGAGAGCACGCCAGCGACGCTGAAGACCAGAGAAAAGGCAAGAAAGTACCACTTCTTGCCGAGAAAATCGATGTTCGGATTGCGGAAAAATTCCACCTGCTTTGAACTCCAGTTCCCCGGGGTTCGCAGACCCCCGGGGCTTTTCAGTCCCTTGGGCAAGCCCGGTTGGACATTTAGCCGATGCTCAATGCTTCCCCGCGCTGCTTGTGGTTCAAAATCCAGTCAAAGATCACGCGGGATACAAACACCGCGGTGAACAGGTTGGCGAACAGACCAAAGCTCAGCGTAACCGCAAAGCCGCGCACCGGACCTGTGCCGAATATAAAAAGGATGACGGCCGTGACAATGGTCGTAACGTGGGTATCGACAATCGTGATCCAGGCGTGGCTGAAG
>DASPVG010000024.1:0-6732 GCA_035622455.1 Terriglobales bacterium | reverse complement strand
GAGGCCCGCTCCGTGCATGACTGTGGCCGCATGCCCGGGGAGTGGTTCTATAGCCACTTCATTTATGGATCGAACTATCGGCTGAGCGAATGGCAAGGTGCCATCTTGAACGTGCAGCTCAGCCGCCTCGACGAGCAGACGAAGCGGCGGCATCACAACTCCCGCCTGCTGGACAACCTGCTGCGTGAAATTCCGGGTATCACACCTCAAAAGCTGGATGAGCGGTGTACCCGCAATGGACAGTATGCGTACATTTTCCACGTCGACAAGAAGAAGTTTGCAGGCCTCTCCACCGAGCGTTTCATCGAGGCGATGAACGCCGAGGGTATCCCCAACCAGGCAAGTTACCCTCCACTCCACGAGCTGCACATGTTCCGCAATGGCTCGTACCGCAAGCGTCTCTGCGGAAAGCAGGCCAAACAGAAGCATGCCTATCTAAAGAAAAAATTCCCCGCGACACGGAAAGCGGCCTGGGAAACGGTTTGGATTCCGCAGCCCGCCTTGTTGGGAGATGAAGAAGACATGCACGAAATCGCCGTAGGGCTGGCCAAGATTCAGCAGAACGCAAAAGAACTTACCTGAGAGGCACAGGCAAACTCACGCCCATGTTCGAGCGATTCCCGTATCGGGGCTGGAACAACGCGTACAAGCTGTCCAATGGCGTCGTCGACTTGATCATCACCGCCGATGTCGGTCCCCGGATTGTCTTCTACGGCTTTCGCAATGGGGAGAACGTGCTCCACGAGGTTGCAAACGATGCCGGGAAGACGGGCGGGTCCGAGTTTCGCCTTTACGGAGGCCATCGGTTGTGGGTTTCACCCGAAGTGGAAAGAACGTATTATCCCGACAACACTCCGGTGGCGGTTGCGCAGCACGGGAACGCGACTCGTTTCACCGCGCAGCGCGAGGAGTTGCCTCCCGGCACCAATCTGCAGAAGGAACTTGAAGTGGAGTTGGCGGTGACGGGTTCCGAGGTTCGGATCACACACCGCATACGAAATGATGACACCCGACCGACCACGCTCGCCCCGTGGTCACCCACGATGATGGGGGCGGGTGGGCGCGTGATCATGCCGCTCCCCCCGCGGATGGCGATGGATAAGGATCACTATCTGCCGGTGGGAGTCTTTGGGGTGTGGTCCTTCACCGACTTTGCCGACCCTCGCTGGGTGCTCGGCACGACCTATATTCAGTTGCGACATCTGGCCAATCCCCGAGGCCGTTTCCAAGAACAGATGGGGGGCATCTACAACTCCGCCGGCTGGGGAGCATATTTCCGCCGGGGTTATCTCTTCGTGAAACGCGCGGCGGTCATCAGCGGCGCTCGGTATCCCGATTTCGGCTGCAATTTCGAGATGTTCACCAACCCGGACTTTATCGAGTTGGAGACCCTGGGGCCACTGGTCGACTTGCGACCGGGAGAATGGATCGAGCACGAGGAGCGCTGGCGGCTGTTTGCCGGTGTGCCCGAAGGAGAGAACGAAGCTTGGATTGATTCGGTGGTGGTTCCACGAGCACAGCAAGCGGCAGGGTCAGAGTGAACCCGATCCCTCATCTCGAACTGGGAAAGAGGTAGTCATGCCGATGCCAGGAGGTAAAGCTCAATTGAGGTCTTCTCCGTGAATTTGCGAGCGGCAGTGATTGGTGCCGGTTTCGTAGGAAGAGCGCACATTGAAGCCCTGCGGCGGCTTGCGATCCCCGTCCAGGGCGTGCTGGGCAGCTCTCCGGCCAGGACCAAGGAGGCATGTCATGCGCTGGGGATCGCACGCGCCTATGAAACGATGGCCGATCTGGCGAACGACGAGTCCGTCGACGTGGTACATATCTGCACCCCCAACCACCTTCATTCTCCAGAAACAGAAGCCGCTCTCCGAGCCGGGAAGCACGTGATGTGCGAAAAGCCGCTGGCGATGGACGCGCGAGAAACAGCCGCGCTGGTACACCTGGCACGGGAACGAGGAAGAGTAGGAGCGGTGACCTACAATCTCCGTTACTACCCGCTTTGCCAGGAAGCACATGCGTTGGTCGAGCAGGGCAGGATCGGCGAGCCGCGGATTGTGCATGGCACCTATTTGCAGGACTGGCTCTTCTATCCCAATGACTGGAACTGGCGCCTGGATCCTGCCTTGGGCGGCACGATCCGTGCCGTAGCGGACATCGGCACACACTGGCTGGACCTAGTCGGCTGGATCACAGGCCGCAAGGTGAAGGAGCTCTGCGCCGATCTGGCCACCGTCATTCCCCTACGGCAACGACCGAAGGGGCCGGTCGAAACCTTTCAGAAGACCACCGACCGGGAGACCGAACCCGTTCGCATGACCACCGACGACTATGGTTCCATCCTTCTGCGCTTCGAGGCAAACATGCGGGGGGTGCTTACGGTATCGCAGGTGAGTGCTGGGCGCAAGAATCGAATGTGGTTTGAAATTGATGGCTCGGAGGGCTCGCTCGCATGGGACGAGGAGGAACCGAACGTCCTCTGGCTCGGCAGCCGCAAAGAAGCCAATCGCCGGCTGATCAAGGATCCCTCGCTCATGAGCCCTCAGGCTCGTCCTTACGCGGCGTATCCCGCTGGACATGCGGAGGGTTATCCCGACACTTTCGTTCAGTTGTTCCACGACCTCTATGGATATATCGCCGCCGGGGATTTCAAGGCACCGCGATCCTTCCCCACCTTTGAGACCGGCCATTATCAGGTCAAGCTGTGCGAGCTCATTGCCTTGAGTGCGGGGCAACGACGCTGGGTGGAGGTTCCCGGCTAAATGATCGCTCGGAATTCGTGAACCAGGGAACCGACGCGCGCAGCGAGAAAAGAGAGAAAACAATGAAGAGATGCTTGGCACCGGCTGGGAGCGATCGGTTGGTCGCTTCCGCATCGCTTGTTTTTTTGCTTCTGCTGCCGCTTCGTTTGTGGGCTCAAACCTCGCGCCCGCTTCCTGACCACGTCCCGCCCAAACGCTCCTCGCAAGTCCGCGATGGGTTTGGCATCAACTCTGACCTGCCGCGCGACCCCTATCTTCCCTGGAACCGCTGGTGGTGGACACGCATGTTCGATGCCGGTTTTAAATGGGCCCGCATCGGACAATATGAAAACAGCTCGGACCGCACCAGCTGGGACTGGATCGAGCAGAAACGCGGTGTATTCTCGAGCTCGCCCGAACTCGAAGACGCTGTGGATTCGCTGGTGGACAACGGGATCGATATTCAGGTGCAATTGATTTACGGCAATGTGATGTACACCTCGCCGAGCGGCCAGCGGCCGGACGCGAGTGTCCCCGAACCCGGATCCTTTCACAACGATGACCGAAGCCTGTATTCCGTGTTCTGGCCTCCCACCACGCCCGAGCAAATCGCCGCCTTCAATCGCTATGTGGCATGGATGGTGAATCATTTTCACGATCGCATCCACTATTGGGCTTTGTGGAATGAGCAGGACATCGGGTATTGGAATCCCTGGGGTAATCCGGAACAGTTCGGAAGACTCCTGGCTCCTTTTATCGAGACCGTTCATCAAACCGATCCCCAAGCCAAAGTGATCTACGGCGGGCAGGCGGATCCCACTCGCGACTTCACCCAGCGGGCTTTCGATACCTGCCGCTGTGCCTCGGGCATTGATGTCTACGCCTATCACACCTATCCTGGCTACGGCCAGAACCTTAATCCGGAAACCATGGATTACGGGGCCTACCAGGCGGAATCTCCCCGCGCCTTGCGGGAATTAGTCCAGCATTATCCTGGCGTACGATCCGACATTCCATTCTTCGATGACGAATTCAATTCGATTCCCTCCTGGGTAGGGTCGGATGAATCGGTCCAGGCAAAATATGTTCCTCGGGGTTTCGTTTATAACCTGGCAGCGGGAGTGAAAACTTTTGTCTGGTTGCTGGCTGCAGGAACCGACGGCAACGAGTACGACGATTTCGGCATTATTCACGGAATCACGAATCACGATACCGACTTCACGCCTCGGCCCGTCTATCACGCACTCGAGAACACCAACGCGCTATTCTCGGACACCAAGTTTGATCCATCGATCGAAGTCGGTGGCCCCGACCTGCCGGCTCTGCGTCGTCATGCCGGCTTCCCTTTTCTGGGTTATGGCTTCCGATCCGATAGCGGAAAAGCCATCGTCGCCTACTGGTTGGCGGCTCATAGTCTGCCCGGAAACGCCTTTCCGGCGCTGTACGCTACCTTGTCAGTGAAAAATACCGGGATTACGCATCCCGTTCTGGTCGATGTCGTTTCCGGCGAGATCAAGCGGCTTTCGTGGAAACCGGGCACGACCGACACGCTCGAGTTGCTGCCGATCAAGGACAGCATTATGGCGCTCACCGACGAGAGCTACTTCGATTGGCCGGTTCTGCCGGAAGCCCCCAGCTCGCTCAGCTTTTCCGTCGCGGACAATAGCGTGAAATTGAACTGGCAGGTTCACGGTGGCAGTCGTACCGGCATCGTGGTGGAACGTTCGCTGGCGGAGGCTGGCAACGGGAAACAGACTTGGAATCAAATCGCAAAATTACCCTCCACCGCCACTGACTACGGCGACTCCACTCTCAAGAAGGGAGCACGGTTCGCTTATCGGGTGCGCGCTATCAATGACGACGGCGAGTCTGCCTACTCCAATATCGTCCGGGGCGCACTCCCAGGCAAACCTTGACCGAGGCCAATGCGCAGACCTTGGACGAGGATCACTTACGGCTGGTCAAATTCCACTGCTCGCTGAGCGCGGCGGCGGCGACGTCCGTGTCGCGGGAGATGGCGGTTTGCGCCTCGGTGAAATCGTTGGCAATGGCGCGAATCCCTCGCGCGTCCGCGCCGCTCAACTGAAGGAAGACGCGCGTTCCCGGCAGGGCGCGCGCACCCTGCACCAGCGATTGCTGTACGTCACGGAACACCACGGTCGGCTGGTTCCCCGCCGGAGGAGCAGCACGGAAAGATAACAGGTCGAGTTGCTTCACGGCGTCGGCAACAACGGCCGGCCTCTCGTCCGCATTCTCCAAGGCAAAATCGATTCCGTCGAGCACCAGTCCGTTCACATGACGGCAATAGAGCCCATAGCACGGTAGTTCGCCAAACATGTCCGTCTCTGGATAGGCGGGAACATTCTCGGGAATTTCCCGATCCAGCCGGGCCGCATTTCCCTTGCCCACGAAGGAAATCTGTGTATTCCGAATCCGTACCGGTCCTACCTCTCCCCCAGGCACTCCTGTGATAGACGAAGCCAGGGACGCACCGGTGGCGGTGATGTGAGAGATCGCAACATTGCGCAGCGTACCCGGTGTGGACGTCTTTTGCCCACGACCACGCCCGCCCAGGCGGATAAAAATGGGTGCCCAGACATCGTGCATCGTGATATTGCTGACCACGACCCGATCGATGTTGCCGCCGTCCACGGACTCAATGGCAACCCCTCCCAGCGGCCCGCGGTTCCACTTGTCACGGCGGCTGAAGACCGTGGAGTTGCTGAAGGCAATGTTCGCGAAGTCTCCGCTCGATTCCGTACCTAGCTTGAACGCATAACACGCCGTGGTCACCACGCAGTTGGTCACGGTCAGGTTGTCGGTGGGTCGCAAGGAGCCAAGCGATGGGCTCGTCTTGGGAACGATCGCGTCGTCGAAGGTCTCCACATAACAGTTGGCAACCCGCACGCATTGACAGCAATCGAGATCTATGCCGTCGGCATATCCGTTAAAGATCGAAACTCCGTCGATATCGACGTAATCACAACCGAGAAGACTGAGGTTGTAATTGGGGGCGTTGCGGAGAGTGATGCCGTGAACCGAAATAAGACGACAGGTTCTTAGGGCAATAAGCTTGGGGCCACCACGCTGACTGCGATTTCCCTCGATTGTTCCGTGGCCGGTGACAGAAACATTTTCCGCTCCCTCCGCGGTAATCAACGCGTAATGGAAATAGGAGGTCTCCTCGTCGGAGAAGGTGTCGTATGGGAGTTTTTCGTAAGCCTCAAAGTCAGCCTTGTCGGGGCTAGCGGTGAGCGTCGAGCCCGGCCCTAGGTATAAGGCGACAGAACTTCTCAATCGCACGGTTCCGGACAGATAATTGCCGGCCGGAAAGACGACTGTGCCTCCTGTCTTGCCAGCGGCATCAACCGCAGCCTGGATGGCGGCCGTGTCTTTGGATTTTCCGTCGCCCTTGGCGCCGAACTCAAGGACGTTGAAGAAACCCAGGCCCGCCGCAGGGCGCTCTGGCAGGCGGGTGGAAGTCGTTGTAGCCTGGGCCGCCCGAGCCAGCGCGGGGGTGAACGCCGCCGCCGATCGCAGAAGAAAATCCTTTCTGGTGATGGTCATGGGTGTGTGTGTCCCCGAGCAGAGCAGCTGAAATTCGTAGGCCTTCTCCCTCCGGAAACGACCCGGAGAAGCCGCGTCATGCATCTGCCCACGTACTGCAATCGCCGAACCCCTGCCGGCCGGCTCCCAAGCAAACGCTCTGCCGGCTTTCTTCATTCGAGGAGCAGGACATCCCGCCTGAAATGCACGCCGATCGGATCGCGATATTGCTGGCCAGCGCCGTACATCGGCATGGCTGCCCAAGGATATCATCCGCTAGTCGTGAGTTGTCGCTCAGTCAGGGGAGCCGCACCGCAAGCTCGAGAATGCTGGAGCGCAATGTCCTGGCATGAGAGAATTGCCAGCCTTGGAGCCCTTCATGACACGTATCCCTGCAACCCGACGTAGATTTCTCTCGCGACTGAGTCGAGCTACCGGCACGGCT